>DATFWM010000585.1:0-3515 GCA_035259295.1 Blastocatellia bacterium
TGGTGAGGCCCAGGTAGTTGTTCGAGCCGAACATTAGGATGCGACGGTCACCCATCATCACTTCGGCTTCGCCGGAATCGGCACCGGCTGAAAACTCTGTGAAATAGGGGTAAAGCCCTGCCCGCCGAAACTCGTCAGCCTTGGTGAATCCTACAGCTTTCTCGAACACGTCCTTCGCCGCTATCGGCGATAACTGCTGCATAGGTTGACCTCACTCGACTGACGTTTGAAATTACAGCCACCCCGTCGCGAGGGACCCTACCATTATCTGCTCCCTGCAATGCGGAGATTATATATGAAAAAGACGCGAGGGCAAGCTGAATTAGGGAGCAATAGTAGGTCGCCCGTGGCCGGGAATGCTGAGTTCCGATTACGAATGCACTCTTGGTACGCGGTCGCTTATCCCACAGGTAACTTCATATGAAATGGTTCCGATCTTAGCGGCTACTTCTTCAGCGGTTATTTGCAATGAGCCTTGACTGCCGATGACGACTGCTTCGTCGCCGACCATCACACCTTCAACGTCGGTTACGTCTACAAGAGTCAAGTCCATGCTCACGCGGCCCACAATCGGCACGAGCTGCCCTCGTACGATCACTTGACCCCGGTTTGAAAGGTCGCGACGCAAGCCGTCCTCGTAACCAATCGCCAGAGTCGCGATTCGGCTCTCACGCAATGTTACGAAGGTCCCGCCGTAGCCTAGCGGACAGCCCGACTGGACGGTCTTCAAGAACATGATTCGCGTTCGAACCGACATAACCGGTAGCCAGTCCAACGGCTCAATCGAATGATCGGTCACGTCGCGCCACAACCCGTAAAGCACGCCTCCAAGCCTAACAAGGCTTCCACGAGAACGTGGGTACGCGTGTGTCGCCGCGCTGTTGGCTTCGTGCATCCACGTTGGCGTATGGCCAGCACCGCGCACAAGCTCAACCGCAACTTCGAATCGACTAATCTGTTGTTCGGTGAATTCGCGCTTGTCGAGACAATCTGCAGAAGCCAGATGCGTCATCACGCCGTCAAGTTTCACTTTTTTTAATCGGCCGACGTCGTTTAGAAAGCTCCCGAGTTCACCAGAAGGCACGCCAAGTCTTCCCATGCCCGTGTCGACTTTGAGGTGATAGTCGGCGCCCACTCCTGCGGCTTGAGCCGCTCGGTCGAGCTTCTCAAGGAGGTCCAAACGAAAAACCACAGGTGTTAGCCGATGTGCCAAGATCGATTTTTCTTGACCCTCCCAGAACCCCGCGAGACAAAGGATCGGTTTTGTTATCCCAGACTGCCTCAACGTGACGCCCTCTTCGGGGAGAGCGACGCCGAACCAATCCACGCCAGCAGCTTCCAGCGCGCGCGAGCACTCGACGGCGCCGTGTCCATAGGCGTTCGCCTTCACCGCCGCCATTATCGCGACATTACCGCCCACGGCAGCCTTTGTTACGCGGTAGTTGTGGATTAAGTTATCGAGGTTGATCTCAGCCCAAGTCGGACGCTTTGAAAGGAGGTCTGACATCTTGAGCTATTTTTGTCCCGGGGCGCGGAATTTTATCTCTTTATCATTGCTGAAAAGCTTGGTGATCTTGTAGCCTGCGAAGCCCGTGTCGCGCTTTCCGTCGTATTCAAACTCGAAGGTCCCCCTCTGGTTAGGCGGCAGCGGGTTTGGCGTCACCTGAACTGTTCGCGTCTCCGGCGGCGCGTCGCCTCCGCGCTGAAGCGATACTTCAATCGTGAGATTCTCCAGCGGCTGATCCGAGATGTTGTCGACCGCGCCTCGCGCTTTGACAAGGTTCTTATTAACTTCAGGTCTGTACGACGGGATGACTATGGCCTTCGGCGTCATCGAATCTTGGATCGCGCGCTGAGTGTCTACTCCGCGCACGTGCTCGACGAACGCGCGAACGCGTGAATGAACGGGGGGAACGAAGAGGTACAGCGCCAAAGCTCCACCAAGTATGAATAGCACGACCACCAGCATAATCGTTCCCGCGCGGCCGCTTTTTTGATCCGGATCCTCGCCGTAATGTGACAACGCGCCGATTCCTTCGCTCGCCGGTCTCACCGGCTCGCCCAGAATCAATGGTCCCGGCGAGACTTCGGCCGGGAGACCGAGCACTGATCCTGTCGGCGCTCTTCGCGCGCTCCCGGCACGGCCTGTCGCGATCGCTGGCTCGCGAATCGGAACCGGCGGCGTCTGCGCAGGCTGGGTCGCCGACTCGCGAGTTTGGGAACGTCTAGCGGATCCAAAAATCAACGTTGCCCGCGAGGCGTCTCGAGAAACGCGCGCAGTGGAATCCAACTCACGCGAGACTACCGCCTGCTCGCGCGGCGCGAGCGGTTCTATGCCCGGCGGCTCGTAAGGCTCGCGGTGAAGTACTGGCTCAATTCGCGGTGGCTCAAAAGTCTCTCGATGCGTGCGCTCGATGACTGGCGCGACTTTCGTTGGCTCAACTGGTACTTGAACCTGCTCACTGATAATCCGAGGTCGCTCGCTTGTTTCAAGCCCGGCCCACACTTCATCGTCGAACGGCTTGACTTCAGGTTCCTCGGGTTTCGCCTCGCGCTCTTGAGGAGAAGGACTCGCGAGGACTTGCGTGGAACGATCTTCGAGGATTGGCGACAGAACTGCGGGTTGCTCGACAACCGGCTCGGTCGGAGCGGGCGAAGCAGGAGCCGGAGACGGCGATTCCGCCACGCTCGTCAACTCGCGCGTGCCTACAGCCTCAACGGAAGCATGTTGCGGGACCGGCGCGCTGACTTGCTCCGCAGCCGCACTCGCTGGCTCCTCAGTCTTCGAACTGGGCGGCGCTACGTTGACGAAAAGGCTGCGGCGGGATAGGTCCCAATCTTCTTCCGATTCCTTCTCGATGTGCCGATACTTCCGATAGAAGTACACAAGTAACGACACGCCCGCGATAAATACAACCACCGCGCCAATGATTACCACACGGGAAATTCTTCCCTGTTGTGGCTGAAGCAAGTTCAAAAGTAAAAACATCATCCTGTTCTGTTCCTAAAAATGAGAATACTTCGGCGACTGTAATCTCAAAGCCCGCGCCTTGCTGAGGGCCGCTTAACCCGCCGCCGAAACTGTCGCTCCGCCTTCGAGCACCGCAATCGCATCAAGTATGATCGACTCTTCTTCGGCAGCAACCGTGCGCAGGTCGATCACAACGCGATCACGCTCCGTGCGGGCAATCACGGGAATTCTGTGCCCTCGCAACCTTTGCTCGAGGGAAGCCGCCGACATCTGGGCGTGTTCCAGCGTAACGAGCACAGTTGAAAGCTTCACCTCGGGCGCCGATCCGCCCCCGATGACCGAATCCCCATCTTCGATGCTGGTTTTCAATCTACCGTTCGTCACTGTAGCAATAGAATCGCGAAATCGCGCCGCGCGTTTGGCTAGCTCGTCGCGTGTAGCGGCGATGGCTCGGATCACAGGAACTTCTCTATTCGCGACGCCACGTTCGTAAAGTCTAAGCGTCGCCTCGATCGCCGCGTAAGTCATCTTGTCTACGCGAAGG
>DATFWM010000586.1:0-7494 GCA_035259295.1 Blastocatellia bacterium
TCGGCGGTCATCGGCGGCTTTGTGACCTTGAGCGATTTGCTGAGATAAGCTTCGAGCGTGGGCGGCGCGTCGAGGCTCCACACCGGCACCGGTCCAAAGTCGCCAGGGAGACCCGAGGTGTGAGTCAGCAGATGACGAAACGTGACCGGATGCTGCGGGTCTTCGTTCTGAATCTTGGAGTCGCTCAGGTAATCATTGACTCGATCATCGAGTTTGAACTTGCCTTGTTCCATCTGCTGAAGCAGCGCGACGGTTGACATCGCCTTGAAGGTCGAGCCGATAAGGTAGACGGTGTTGGTAGTAGCAGGAGTCCGCGCCCACAGATTCGAGTAGCCGTACGCGCCCGACCAGACGATCTTGTCCCCGGCAACCAGCGCCACCGCCGCCGAAGGAATTTTCCCTTCGAGGAGAGTGCGCTGAATTTCAGGTTCGAGCTCTGCGGCGACGCGATCGATGTTGACGGTCTGTGCTAGAGTAACTCTGGCGCCGGTCAGACTCATCGCCGCCGCAACAATGACAACGAGCAACCATCGACGCGCGGAAGTTCGTTGTCGAATCAAATTTCTGAATTTCGTCATGTTTAGTTCCTGAGTTCTGAGAAGCCCAAGGATACTATCACACCGCCGCAATACGGCTAACCTCTCTTTGCATCATGCGGCTCGGCAAATCGAGGGGTCGTGAAACCACAGTCGGTGGCCCAATAATGAAACGGCTGAGTCTGTAGACTCCTTTCAGGAGGTAGTATTTATGGATCGAATCAGCCGACGAAAAGCGCAATCGTCTTCCAGCTCGTGTATGAGGGTGTCTTTCAGTTCAGCCCTACGAAGGGATTCTCCGCCTAATCGGATCGCTCGCTCCATAAGCTCGAGGCCAGTTGATTCTTTGTTTCCGAGGAGAGCCACATAGCCAAGGTTTCCCAACACAAACGGCAACAACTCGGGGGACGGATCGCGAGTCAACGCCCTGCTTAGAGTTCTTTGAGCTTTTGAAAGCAGTTTTCTTGCTGCCCGGTCCTACCTGTTAAGAGTTTTCTCTTGGCTTCACACAAGAGCTGAAAGCCCATTCCATTCAGCGCAGTCGTAGCGATTTCTCGAAGGAATGGCTCTTTGCTCCCTCGCAAACGTCTTGTCACGTCCCTGTTCGCATCGACTGCTTCCGTGTGACGATGTAGTGCACCTAGTATGTCCCCTTTGAGTAGTATCGCTTTCGCAACAGTCTTCTGTGTCTCGCTCTCCAATGAGGCCCCGAATCGGGATAGGATCTGCTTGATTCCGCTGATCGCTTCCGGATACCGCTGAAGCATATTCAAATTCTGGCTTCTTCGTAGCATTGCATCTACAACGCGCTGACTTATAGGTGAATTCCTGTTGCTCAAATAGGTTTCGATCAGCTGATCGAAGACCTCGTCGGCGTCGTCGAGCATTTTCAGCTTCGTAAGCGCGATCCCTTTATTAAATAGGGCGCTAGCGACTTGCTCTTGTACCGCATCTTCTTGCATAGCCGAAAAGCGCTCTATTAAGTCGTCAGCTGCGCGGATTCCGAGCTTGTTGCGATTAGCTTGAATCAGAAAGCCAGCCTTGTTCCCCAGCGCGATTGCAACCAAACGCAAGATCGACCGTTCCGCGGATTTACCAAACCGGCGATCGACTTCCCGGCAAATCTCAATTGCCTCGCCGTGTTCATTAGCTCCGAACCATCTTCCAGTGTGAGTAAGTATCGATTGGACTATTGCCGATCGGCTCCGCAGTCCTGCCTTCCTTCCTGGCGTGCCTTCGGCACTCCTTCTCGATATCTCTAGCAAGTTTCACCGGTGGGTGAGAGATTCCAGCACCTACAAAGAAGAAAAACGAGTTCCGTGACGATTGATTGGTTTGCTTGATGTGACTTAGCGCCGCCTGCAAGCTTAGCTTCTTGATGCTCATAAACTTAAATGCATTCGGCGCGAGTACGCTGCCCCTTCTCTCGGCAATTCTTGATCGGCGCCCTTTGCTCCAGCGTCGAAATTCGCTCTAAAAGCGAGGGGAAAGTATAGTGTGCGATACAGCAAATGCGCGAGCGCTGGCGTACTGCCCGCGAGAAGACTGGGAAAGGCTCCTATCGCATGGTCATTATCGCGCACACTTTAAGGATCGCTCTTGGTTTATACTAGCTAGGTTCGTTCGTACTGTGGGGCGGTTGACGCGAAGAACCGCCATAGCTCTTTGGTTTTATTTACATCAGGGAAGTTAACGCGAGAGAGGCAACGTCCGCTTGCATTGTTTCGGGATCATGTCAGCGCGATCATGTTCTTTCAGAACTCCATCTTCGTATCTTATCACGAACGACTCCCGTGATGTGATTGTCTTATCAACCTCGTTAGTACCCTCTCTCCGGGAAGTCCTGCTGGGACATTACCTAGTTCATTACGCCGGCCTTCTTTTGGCACGCGAAAACCTAATTTAGTGTTCGAGCGCTCAACTTTGACCCGCGACGAGTCTCCAGATATTACCCTCTCTATTACCCTCTTATGAGGGTATTACCCTCTTTTGCGCCATCGAGCGCCGGGGCCGAGGCCCACACACTCAACCTTGCCAGCCTTCTGGAGGTCTCTGAGAACGCGGCGGATCATGTCTCGGCTAACCCCAGGGCAGGCGCGCTCTAACTCGGCAAGGCTAAATTCACCAACAATGCCGGCGATTGCCGCTTCGATCAGAGCAGTCTTCGTTCCGCGCGGGCTCTTGACTTGTCCTACTCTCTGCTCAAACTCTCGATACGCTCGACGGAGCACGGTCAAGAAATAATTGAGCCACGGAGTCAAATCGTGGCGCTGCTCGTGCCAACCGTCCGAGCTGAGTCGGAGAACTTCGTAGTAGTCCTCCTTGGACTGCTCAACCAATCGTTCGATGCTGATGTATCGTCCAACTTCGTAGCCGTGTTGATAAGCGCCAAGCAGCGTCAGTAAGCGCGACACTCGTCCGTTGCCGTCTCGAAAAGGGTGGATGCAAAGGAAGTCTAGCACCAGGCACGCAATAGCAATCAACGGAGGCGTGACCTCCTGGTTTATGACGTGGTTGTAAGAGAGACAAAGCTCACCAATTGCGTCAGGCGTTGCCGAGGCGGGAACGGGTCGGAAGCGCACAACGGGCGCCGAGCCGCTGCGGAATTCTATGATGTCGTTTTCGACCGTCTTCCACCTACCCGCATCGCCGACGCCTTCCTGAATTGTAAGGTGCAGCCTGCGAAGGGTATCGGGGCTGATCGGTGTACTCTGCCAGCCCGTGTGAATCTGTTTGAGCGCATTTCGGTAGCCCTGTATCTCTTGCTCGGATCGATCTCGGGGGCGCGCGTTGCCGAGCACCAGCGGTCGCAATCGCTCACGCTCGACTGTAACGCCTTCGATGCGGTTAGATGACTCGACGCTTTCAACGAGCGCAGTCTCGAGCAACGCTTTCAGTATCTGCGGAGATTGTTTGGTGTAAAGGTCCTGCCGCCCCTTCGACTCTGCGATGTCAGCCAGGAGCCAGGCGGTGCTGGTTGGAATCGTCAGCTTCTTGAGGCGCTCACCTCGAAACGAATTCATTGATTGTCGCCTCCATAAGTATCCGGTTGGTTGCGAATCTGCGTTAGCGCTCACTCCAACATTCCGATCGTGGCGTTAGTCCGCAAAACTACATTAAGCGTGCGCCATCGCAAGTATTGTCATGTGAACTTTGCAAACGTGCAACGTTGACGGCTGGCAAGATGTGAGATTATTAGTGCGGAGCGTGGTTTGGCGAGCGCTGGTTATCGCGACGAGCCAACTACAGGCAGCGCTATGTATGACGCTTGCTGGCCTGAGCGATACACTCGCTGGGTCGCCTTCTGGAAATCTGCTTCCTTCGCTTGAAAAATATTTTGCACGAAGCGCTGTGGGTTGCGGTCGATCACCGGGAACCACGTGCTCTGCACTTGCACCATGATTCGATGCCCCTTCAGAAAGACGTGATCGTTGGCCGGGAAGCCAATCTCATAACGATTGATCGAGTCCGGTGCGATTGCTTCTGGCTTATCGAAGCTGTTGCGATACCGGCCGCGCAACACGTCGCCCGCGATCATCAGTTGAAAGCCGCCCATCTTTGTATCGGGTGCGTACTTGTCCGGATAAACATCAATGACTTTCACAATCCAATCGCTGTCGGTTCCCGACGTCGATGCGAAAAGACCGGCGATGACTTTTCCAGACACGGTGATGTTTTCTGTTAGAGTGTCCGTCGTCCACGAGAGCACGTCCGGTCGGTGATCCACGAACCGTTGATCCTCAACTAGCCACGTCGTCCAGCCCGAACGCACGTCAATCGGGCGCGGGCGATAAGGAACCGGGTTCGCGGGATCGGAGATGTAGCTGTCGAATTCATCCTTCGCGCCCGATGGCGGTGGATCGAATGACAGCTTGCCGTTAGCCTGGAAATAAAGCTTTCGCGCAGTGACGTTTTGTTTCGGCGGCCACGTGTCGTGACGCACCCATTGATTCGCGCCGGTCCTGAACGTCAGCGCCTCCGGCAGATTCGGGTTGCCCTTTCCTTTCAGGTGATACGCGAAGAACGGCACCAGCACCTCGCGTCGATAGTACGCGGCCGTTGCGCTGCCGAAGTCGATTCGGCCAAGCTTCTGGCCGTCGCCTCTCGACCAGCCGCCGTGGTTCCACGGACCGACCACAAGAAAGTTCTTGTGCTCTGTGTCGTGACGTTCGAGCAATTCGTAAATCTTAATCGGGCCGTAGAAATCTTCCTGGTCCCACCAGCCGGCGACGTTCAGCGTCGGCACAGTCACGCGATTCAGCCATGGCGCGAACGCTTGCCGCTGCCAGAACGCGTCATAGTCGGGGTGATTCACGAAGTCGTTCCAAGTCGGAAGCTTATTGTGGAAATACTTCGCGTCGGCGTTCGACAACGGCCCGAGATTCAAATACCACTCGTAGGCGTCGAAGCGATCGATGATTGCAGTGACATCGGAAATCTCTTTCGAGGATTCCATCATGTACGAGTACTCCAGTCCGTAGCTCAACCTGAACGCGCCGTTGTGATGAAAGTCATCGCCGAGCCACATGTCCGCGGGCGACGCTTGCTCGACTGCCGCCTTAAGCGCTGGATGTGGATCGAGCGCGCCCATCACCGTAAGCCACGCGCCGTAGCTCGTTCCCGCCATCCCGACGCGGCCGTTGTTGTTGGGAACGTTCTTGAGCAGCCACTCGATGGTGTCGTATGTGTCGGTGCTCTCATCGATCGCGCTCTTGTCTTTGGGATCGCGCGGCTGGCGAATCATGACGAACTGGCCTTCGGATTTGAACCGCCCGCGAATGTCTTGCGAGACGATGATGAATCCTTCGGTTGTTATTTCCGGGAGCGAAGCCGCCAGACGGGTCGGATTGAGCTGGCCAGTGCCGTACGGAGTTCTCAGCAGCAGGATGGGAAGCTTCTCGGTTGCTTGCGCGGGCGCGTAGATCTGAGTGTACAGCCGCACGCCGTCGCGCATCGGGATCATCGCTTCAGTCGCGGTGAGCGGCGCTGGCGATTGTTGAGCGGCGATTGACGCGATGATCGTCAGGAAGACGATCGTCAGCAACGCCGCACAAGTAACGATGCGTTTTTGGTTTCTCAGAATACTCACTCCATTCTCCTCGGCTTTGCGAGCTTAGCTTACCGTTTTGCGAAAAGTGTTCGCAAGGAATAGGCAACGACGCGTCGGTCTTTGACAAATCCCACCTACGGCAGTAGGTGGATGTCTCACGCACTGCCTACACAACGAACGCGTGTGACATTTCTGGGAATCCCACCCACGGCAGTGGGTGATGTTCAAATGCCGCCTAGGCGCGGCCCGAGTCCGAGCGATTGTGAGCGTGGCGAAGGCTGAACCTGACTAATCCACCCACTGCCGTGGGTGGGATTCACAGAAGAATTCACGCGCCTCTTATGTAGGCTGGGCTTGAACGAATCCACCCACTGCCGTGGGTGGAATTGGCGCGGGAATCTGACAAGCCCTCAATACCCTCCGCGTTAATCCTTCGACACTCGATCGATCGGCGCCGGGCGAGGCACGCGACGCGCCGGATTCTTCTCAAGCAACTTCATCGCTTCCTGCACCGCGCGTTCGAGCTGTGGGTCGCGTCCCTTGAGTACTTCAGCCGGCGTGTACTCGACCTCGACATCGGGCGCGACGCCTTCGTTCTCGACCGCCCACTTTCCTGCGAGATCGTAGAACGCGAGGCTCGGCGCGGTGATGCCGCCGCCATCGATCGTCGGCGGAACTCCAAGCGTGCCGACCAGCCCTCCCCAGGTGCGCGTGCCGACCAGCGGGCCAATCTTGCGAAGACGGAAATAATACGGCAGCGCGTCGCCCCCCGAGCCCGCTGACTCGTTGATGATCATGACTTTCGGACCGTAGATGCCGGCGGTCGGAGAAGTCGAAGGCTTGCCGTCGCGCAGAGCAAAGTAGCCCAACAGTTTTCGGTCAAGCTCGTTGACTATGTAGTCGGCCACCATCCCACCCTGGTTGTAGCGCTCGTCGATGATCGCGCCGTCCTTTTGCTGTTGAGAATAGTAATACCGAGTGAAGTATTGGTATCCGGCGCCGCCGGTGTTGGGCAACCAAACGTAGGCGAGGCGTCCGCCCGACAGCTCATCGACTCGACGCCGGTTCGCTTCGATCCACGCGCGGGTGCGGAGTCCTTGATCGCTTGCGACCGGAACGACTGTTATCACGCGAGAGCCTTCTATCGAGGGTTCTCTGTTTACTCGAATCATCGTCTGTCGTCCGGCTGTCCCCTCGAACGCCGCGTACAGATTAGTGGGAGGTGTCAGAGCCCGACCGTTGACATCGAGAATGTAATCGCCCTCGGCAAGCTGAATGCCCGGCGCGCTGAGCGGCGCTTGCAGTTCGGGGTTCCAGTTCTCGCCGGTATAGATCTTCTTGATTCGGTAATGACCATTCTCTATCGCGAAGTCCGCGCCGAGCAGCCCAACTGAAACCGATTCTTCGCCTGGCATATCGCCTGTGCCGATTAGATAAGAGTGCCCAACCGTGAGTTCGCCTCCAACGGTTGCAATCAAGTACGCAAGATCTGATCGGTGCTGAACGTAAGGCAGCAGCGGGCGATACTTCTGGTAAATCGCCTGCCAATCATTGCCGTGCATCTTAGCGTCGTAGAAGTACTCGCGCTGGATGCGCCAGGTCTCGCGAAAGATCTGGGCCCACTCGGCTCGTGAGTCGATCAGCGTTTCAAGCGCTGCGACGTTGATCAAGCCGTCACCAATCTTTGGAGGCGCGGGGCGATCGATGGCCACGATCCCCCAACGATTGCCCGGACCCGCGGCTGAATACAGGAGCTTCTTGTTGTCCGCTGATAAAGTGTACGAGCGGATGCCTTCGAGGAACGGCGCCGCCACGCGCTCCCTCAGTTGGAAACGCAGCAACCGAAGCGAGCCTGGGCCTCCCCCGCCTGGCGTCATGGGTTCGGTGTAGAAAATCGCCCCCGGCGCG
>DATFWM010000587.1:0-5390 GCA_035259295.1 Blastocatellia bacterium
GCTGATCTAGCACTTCAATGCCACGAAAGCTCCAGGGCAACGTCATTCTTCGGTATCACTGTGCGTGCCTTTGGATTCGCTTCCCAGGTTGCAAGGTGTTCGCCGCTCGAATCCGTGTAGCTGAACTCGACCATCACTGAATTGTCCGGCCCAGATGACGGGGTAGCCCGCCAGCCCTCTATCGTTATTGCTTCGCCGTTGCTCTTGCGATGATACACAGTCGTGTAGAGGTACTGCTGAACGGTGAAGTTCTCTTTTCGAGAGTTGCTCTCTTTCACCAGCCTGATTGCTTTTTGTGTGTCCTGCTGAAGCCGTTCGCCGACCAGCACAACAACGTCGACGGCTACAATCAACAGCGGAACGCAGATGAATACAAGCTTCGGCCAGTTATCACGTATTCGCATGTTTATGTTGTGGGATCAGCGAGCCACAACGTGCGCAAACTTCATCGAGTCCATCAATCGAAGCTTTGAAGCCGCATCTGGGACAGGCTCGCTGGTTGATGCGCCTCTCGAACATAACGTATGCGAACAACGCGGCTCCGCAGATTAGTATGGTCAGGATGGTCGCCATGAGAATTGACTTTGTGTTGGCCATTGCACAGACTAAAGTCTATGCTCCCGAGTTTGGACATTTTGAGTTGCGAATCCCACCCACGGCAGTGGGTGGATGATTCAAGTCCTGCCTACCAACAGATCTGCGCGGACACCTGCAATCCCACCCACGGCAGTGGGTGGATTGTTCAAGTCCGGCCTACGAGCGCGAGTCCTTGATCCGCGGCCTTCAATCTCACCCGCTTGGTGATCGCCTAAGGCTGGAACTGAATGATCCACCCACTGCCGTGGGTGGGATTTTGCACTTTTGACACCGTCGTAGTCTCGTCGTAGTTCGCTCTTCAAAAATGGCCAAACTCCAGTGCACAAACTGAGGTTTATGCTACTTCTCCAGCCATTCGCAGGTTCTGGTTGAGCTGCGCATCCCGACGGACGCGCCAGATTTTGCTGTCGAGATAATAGTGAGTGAACGCGCCGCCCCAGATGAACGCCATCCAGAAGCTGTCAGGTCGGACAAGCGTGTAATGCGGGATGTGATAAAGCGCCCCGAACGCCAGCGCGAAGACGATATAGCTCCAGACGGTCTTGCTGATGATCGACGCAGCGCCGAACTTCGCAGCGTCCGCGCGGCGGTATTTGTTGTTGTTATGAAACCAGATGATCCGGTGGTACTGGATGTTGTGATAGATGGTCAGCGTTGCGACTGCGGCAAGCGCCGCAGCAGCTGGGGGCTGCACCGGCTCGATCAGCCTCAGCACGATCCAATGCATAGGCACTGCTGCCGCCAACAGAAGAAGCTTCGGAACGTTCACCGGCTGCTTCAAGTAGAGGCGTTGACCTTGCCTTCCGACAAATAGGATGAGAGACACGACGAAAGCCGAGAAGACTAACGTCTCAAACCACCAGACAGATCCGGCTTGTGTCGGAAATCCCATTGCTTCAAGCCGCTCTCTCGCCGCGTAGCTGTGAGTTAGGAAGCGAACGAACGGATAAGTCATGCCGAGCATAATGAACCCACGATCAATCAGGTTATCGATCTCCGCAAGGTCGTTGTTCTTCTTCTTATAAAGGATCATGAAGCCGTAGTGTTGCTTCACCAGATGATAGTAAGCCCAGACGGATGCAAAGAAGAAAAACACCGCCCCCCAAGCTTCAGTGCCAAGCAGCTTGATTCGGCCAGCCAACACCATCGCAGGGCCCAGCAGGAAGAGCGATAATGTCCCGTAATAAAGCTTCGCGCGCTTGCGACGCTCCTCTGCATCAGCGTAGGTCCGAGAAACAGTGCCGAAGACGTGCGGGCCGTCGAATCCGAGCGCCCATATCCAGGTCACGATCATCACTGATAGACCGAGTTTGACCAGAATCAGATTGGCCGCTAAGAACGCGTAACTGGTGACGACGCTGCCGATGAACCAGATGAGGTCATCCCTCCGGTTGATGATCCAGCCCAGACTGATCAGCCTCTGCCTCTCGTCAACTGCGACAGCCGTCGATGCCATGCGATTGTCTCCGTTGAGCGTATCCTAATGAGAATTCTGCCTGGCTTCAAGCTCAAGGGCGCTCAGTTTATCACAAGCTCGGGTCACGCCAAACCCGATTCGTTCGATTCGCTCGGGAATTGTCCCCCGTCACTCATGTTGCTATTCTACATCGCGCTTCTGAATCCCAATAAACCGGTTTCACCTGGAGGGAATTGTGACGAAGTCCATAGAGGAGTTCAATCAGTATCGAGTAGAGATGAACGAGCGGATCTTGAGCACCGATCATCTGGGCATCAAGCGCTTCTTTGCGCTCGACCATCAGGCTTACGAAGGTGGCGCGCTAGATTCGAAGACGAAAGAACTGCTCGGATTGGTTGCGTCGCTGGTGCTGCGATGCGATGACTGCATCACGTATCACGTTCTTCAATGCGTCGAGCAAAACGTGAAGCGAGAAGAGTTCCTCGATGCCTTTAACGTGGCGCTTGTGGTCGGTGGGTCGATCACTATCCCTCACCTTCGTCGCGCGTTCGAGCGAATGGATGAGGCGTTGGGTGTAGCAGGCTAAACTACAAAGGCACCAAACGGAGTTCGTGCTCCCGGCGTCTCGGTTACTATAAACATGGACTCTGACGGAGTTCCTGAGCGACAATGTCGAATGTCCAAACCCTAGACTTGCGCTTACACACCGTGGTGCAGCGGAGCGTTCGCACAGGATCTTGTCGGAAAAGAAGGCGTTGCGTTTCTTCCGTGAGAGAGGGGCAGTAGTGCAATCCTTTAAACTGGTACTGTCATTTCTTCTCCTGACAATCTACTCGATTATCCCGGCCCACGCGTCCAGATCCCAGGCACAGTTTCCGCCCGATACCTGGGCTCAGTTCAGAGGCAGCAGCCAGTTGATCGGCGTCTCGGTGTCCGACGTACCCCGTGACCTGAAGCTCTTGTGGACCTACGAAGCGGGGGAGTCAATAGAGTCTTCGGCTGCGATCGCAAACGGCGTTGTCTATGTCGGTTCCGAGTCCGGCGATCTTGCTGCGCTCAACTTGTCGAATGGTTCGGAGCGCTGGAAATATCGCGCAACCGGTCCGATCGGTGAGTCCTCGCCCTGCGTTTCGAACGGCGTGGTGTACATAGGCGATCTCAACGGAACCGTCCACGCAGTCAGAGCGAGCGACGGTCGCGCAATCTGGACCTTCAAGACAAACGGCGAGGTCAAGTCCTCGCCGGTTGTCGTAGGCGATCGAGTATTGATCGGCTCGTACGACGAGCACCTCTATTGCATCGCTGTTTCCAATGGCTCATTGATTTGGAAGTTCAGGACTCAAGGCCCCGTGCATTGCACCGCCGGCGTGTCGAATGGCATAGCGCACATCGCCGGTTGCGACGAGACCTTCAGAGCGATTCGCATCAGCGATGGCCGGCAGCTCTTCCATGTTGCCTCGGGCGCGTACACGGGAGCCTCTCCCGCGCTCGTCGGCGGGATCGCTTACTATGGGACCTTCAACAACGAAGTACTCGCCGTCAGCCTTAGGACGCGGCGGATCAGTTGGCACTATCGCAATCGCAAGAGACAATTCCCTTACTACTCATCGTGTGGCGTGATTGAAGGCAGAGTGGTTGTGGGCGGACGGGACAAGATGGTGCACTGCATGGACGCCGCCACTGGCAAGGAGCTGTGGACCTTCATGACGAACGCTCGAGTCGAGTCCTCGCCCGCGCTCGCCGACGGCCGCGCGTTTGTTGGTTCGAACGACGGCAGGCTCTACGTGTTCGACTATAAGACCGGCGCGAAAGTTTGGGAATTCAACGCCGGAGCGCCGCTGTCGGCGTCACCGGCGATTGCTTCAGGCCGCGTCGTCATCGGGTCCGAGGATGGTAGGCTTTACTGCTTTGGGCAGTGACGGTCCTCATTTGTAGGCAATGTATAAACAAAACCACCAACCGCATTGCGAAAATTCGGAGGCCGAAGCGTTTGCGTTGTGCAGGTCAACTATGAAAGACCACCGACTTGCAGGGACTGTGTGACGGCGTTTTTGCGTAGCCCAGGCGTTCACGCCTGGGCTACGCGAGTCGGATCAAACTTGTAGTCCCGTTCACGGGGCTTTCGTGGCTTAAGCACTCTAGAAACCGAGGGAATTGTCTAAAAAGCCACGCAAGCCCGGTAAACCGGGCTGGAAAAAATGCCACGGCGCGCTTCCCCGGGCGTGAACACCTGGGCTACGAAAAAGGAGGCCGGCTTCTTCGCACAGTCTCTTGCGCTGGTGGAATTCTCGCCACCTGAGGTCACTCTGGCAGCTCCTCTCGCGTCGGTTCTGGCAACCAAAAGCTCGCAATCAAACCAATCGCGTAAACCAGAAACGCCACTGCCGCCGCCCCGTACGCGAGATGAGTCGCCGGACTCCCTCCGGGCATCACAGCCGCGATCTGCGTCGTGAGGAGCGCCGCTGAAGTTCCCACCATTCGCCCGCCAACATTCGCTGAAAAGCTCTCGCCGGTTCCGCGCAAGTGAGTGGAGTAGACGCGCGGCAGATAGTTTCCCCAAAAGCTCAATTGCGCGACGGTGAACATGCCGGCGAAAAAGATGCCCCACTTGAGCAGCGCCAGGTCATGCACGGCGGGATAAAGAAATACAAGCGGGACGATAAAGAGACCGGGAATCTGAAAAACCCGAAGTAGCCTTCGCCTCGACACGATGCGAACGGCGAGAAAGGCAAGGATGAAACGACCGACTAGGCCGCCAGCTTCTTGAAGCGTTTGAACACCCGCAACCGCAGACTGAATGATTGATTGTCGCTGCGGCGGCGGCAGACTGCTGTCCACTTGAATCAGACCGGGCACGATCTGCGGGAGCTGTTGGATAGCGCCGAATGCCGCGCCGAGGCTGCACGCGAAAATTAGCGCCGTGACCAGGGTAGTCCGCCGATACTCGAGTCTGAAGAGCTCAGCGAAGCTCGGACGTTTCAGTGTTCCAGCAAGCTTCTTTTCTTTCCACACCGGTGATTCTGGCAAGAAGGGGCGAATGAAGATCAGCGGGATCGCCGGAATCAAACCTGAGATCAATAGGTAGCGCCAGTTGTCGTGGCCTTGATGAATTGCCGGCAACCAATGGGCGATCTGGGCTATCAACAGCGCCATCAAACTCACCATGAATCCGCCGAGTGACGAAAAGGCTTGGGTGTAACCGATAACAGCTTCCCGCCGCTTGGGATCGGGAAACAACTCGGCGAGCCACGCCACGGCAGCCACGAATTCCACGCACACGCCGACGAACGTCGTCGTTCGCAACACGAGCAGCATCGGCAGCGAAGTTGCAAACCCGGCGCCGAGTGCCGAGAAGGCATACACCAAAATGCTCCAC
>DATFWM010000588.1:0-2499 GCA_035259295.1 Blastocatellia bacterium
AATCCGGGCAATCGCAACGCGGCGGGGTTTCCTCAATTCGGACACGGAAGCATCAAGCTTACTGTGCTTTTCAATAATCCACTCGACGTAGAATGAACTCGAGTTGGACTGGGGGCATTAATCACCGCCCAAGGCTAGTGATCGGAATGGACGACGAATCCTTGTTGTTTGAACTGGAAGCTGATCCGCGCTTCTTCGAACAGCCGATCAAGGTTGGTGCTGACGGAAGTCATCGTTCTTCTGGTTGGAGCAGCAGGCAAGGGAAACTTGAAAGGCTAGGGACCAGATTGAGGGATGGTGCTCTGACTCCCGAGCAGACACCTCGACCGAAATAGCGCAATTCCGGTGTTCTCTTTCTAGCTACGTCTGACTGGGCGCGAAGTACCCGCGGCGATGTCTCACTGTTAGATCAGCGTGGTTCCTCACCTTGACTTGAATCGTCCGGAACGACCCGTCCCTCGCTGCGTTCGCGGGTGTGTAAGCAAGCACGTATTGCGAACGAAGGTCCTCATCGATCTGCGCGTAAGCCTTGTCCAAATCGTCTTCGCTCTTTGGAAAGAAAGCGCGACCGCCGGTCTCTTCCGCGATCTTCTTGAGAGTCCCGTGGTCGACGCCCATCGGTCCGCCGATGCCAACCGAGTAGACGATGATCTCGCTGCGCCACGTTCGCTCGATGGCCTCGCGCATTTTCACGGTGCTTGATGTATCCTCGCCGTCGGTGACGAGTATGATAACTCGGCGACCCGCCTCGCGTCGCAGTAAGTCTGATGACACGGAATAGATCGAATCGTACAAGGCAGTCGAGCCAACGCCCGAGTTGTTAATCGGAGGCGTGCCGCCCCGTCGGTAGGTTACGGCTTCAGCCGGCACGCGACACTCATCCAACGCGCGCTCGAGCTTGTCGAGGTCCGACGTCAGGTTCTGCACGAGCACTGACTCGTGCTCAAAGGTCACAACGGCGGCCAGGTCTTTCCTTGGTCTGAGAACGCGGTGAAAGAAGCGCTTCCCAGCCGATACCTCCTGAGGCAGGGTCCATTGCTGGCTGCCGGATATATCGATCAGCATCGCGATCGTGATCGGCAGGTCAGTCTGGCGCTCGAACGAAAAGACCTCCTGCGGTTTGCTGTCTTCCAGGACTTCGATGTCATTTTTCGAAAGATCGTTTATGTAGCGATTCCTTTTGTCGGTGACGTTGAACGGCACAGTCACAAGTTGAGTTCCGATCTTGATCGACTGCTCATCCTGTGGGCGTTCTTCGCCGCTCTTCTTGTCAGACTTCGGCTGTGATTTTGGCTTCTGCGTTTGTGCAGCGCTCAAGCTGATGGGGACCAGCGCGATGGCTGACACGATTATAACGATGAGAAAAATTCGTGCTGACTTCATTTTTTTACATCTTCCGTAGCCGCGTAATAGCCGCGGCGGTGAATAATGCGCGCATCGGGCCGCGCATTGACTCTCACTTCCACGCGACGGAAGCGTCCGTCGTGCGTCAAATTAGAAGGCGAATACGCAACCAGGTACTGGCTGCGCAATTCAGCTTCGATCTGGCGAAAATCGTTGAGCAGATCATCCGCTCCTCGCGGAAAATATGCGCGACCGCCGGTCTCTTCCGATAGCCGCCTCAACACGTCTTCGCGAATTCCTTCGAACCTGAAGCGATCGCCGATGCCGATCGAGTAGATGATGACTCCTGCCCGCCACGCGCGATCTATCGCTTCGTCAAGCTTGCGAGTGCTCGCGTTATCGACCCCATCCGTCAGAAGAATGATTGCCCGGCGCGTAACTTGATCGTCAGGGGAAATTCGCCGGAAGTCGTCGCGAGCCAGAACCTCGTCGGCGGTAATGTAGATCGCGTCATAGAGCGCCGTTGCCTGATGCCGCGAGCTTGCGGGCCCGAAGCGACGCGAGTATTGAATCTCTTCAAACGCCCGGTTGAGCGTGTCTGTGCGGGACGAGAGCCCTTGCACCAGCTCGACGTCATTCTCGAAGGTGAGTATCGCCGCGGAGTCCTTTCCGGCCCGTATGATCGAGCGAAGAAACTCTCCGGCGGCAAGCTTCTCCTGCGGGAATGTGTACTCCTGGCTCCCGGACAGATCCATCAAAATGGCGATGTTTATCGGGAGCGCGGTTTCTCGCTTGAAGGTGAATATCTGCTGAGGCCGTCCGTCTTCGAGAACTATAATCTCGTCCTGTCGAATATCGCTGATGACGCGATTGTTGCGATCGACTGCGGTGAACAACACGTTGACCAGCTCGGTGTTCAGTCGCACAGCGTCGTCACTAGAGGGGATGTCATCATCTCGGCTCTTGTTTTGCTGCCTCGCGCCTTGCCCGGTCTGAGCTGGGGGCTGCGTCTTGGGCCTTTGCGCGAGGCAAACTGATGCAAGAGCGATGAGTGTGATTACGGTGACGAGACTTTTCATCGTTGTCGTCCCTTCGATTCGCAATTTGCGACTTGAAATTCGCAATTCGAAACTCAGTAAACGTAACCCTGCTTGT
>DATFWM010000589.1:0-11456 GCA_035259295.1 Blastocatellia bacterium
GAGCGCTTTTCGTTCAAGATCGAAGCCGCCAGTCGCAGTAACTGTCCATCCACTGTTACATCTATCACCTTGTCGGCGCGGTCGGCGAACCGGTCGAGGTGGCTCAAATCGATCTTCGCCGGGTCTTGCGCGAAAGCCGGAACCGCCGCTAAGACTGAGAGCGCGGAATAGAGTGCAATCGCGCGCAGCAATTTGTTTATAACTGTTTTCATAAGTCCTCCGTTTACAACTTGCAAGGGCGTCCCTCCGTGGGCGCCCCTTCTCTCAAACGGGGCCTGCATTCAACCCAGGGGCGCCCGCGGAGGGACGCCCTTACAAGCCCGCTATGGTTTGGGACCGTCGTCGTGGACCGCCTTCTCTGCATCGTTGAGCGTGGCGCTTGCAATGTAAAGCGCTAGCATCAGTTTCTCTTTGGCGGCTTGTGCTTCGGCGATTGCCACTTGCGCGCGGTCATCGTGAGCCCGTGCCTTCCGGCGACTTGCCGAAGTACTGTGCGGCTTCAGCTCTTTTGACGCTGGCGCCAACGGTTCTTCGATTCGCGGTTTGCCACGCTTCGGATCGACAGCGGTTTCACTACTATCTTCAGAATGCCGCGGCGTCACGGCGGCTCTGCCGCGATCATCAATCGAAGCGTTGTGCAGCCTGCTAAACTGAGTCGCACTTATCGCCAGCAGCAGTGAGGCGGTCACTCCGATTGCTACCCACCGCAACCTTGGCGTTCCAAGCAGCATCGCAAGTCTCCGCCACCAACTCGGACGAGGCTCGGGCTGCAACGCTGCTCGGTCGAGAACCCGCGCCAGAAAATCAGCCGGAGGCTGCTCGCGTCTAAAGGCATCTCTCAACTCATCATCGAGGCGACTCATATTGCTACCTCCCCCAACGTGCGGCTCAGCTTGTCTCTGAGAATCGACAGCGAGCGACGCAGATGGCTCTTCACCGTGTTGAGTGGCATATCTAACACTTTAGCGATCTCCATCGGATCAAGGTCTTCCTGATAGCGAAGTATCACAACCATTCGCGCCTTCTCAGGGAGCGTCTCTACCACTCGACGCAGCATCTCAGAAAGAAACAGATCGTTCTCCTTGGACGTGGCTGCAGGCTCGGGAACATCTTCGAGGCTGACTTGAGGCCGCACCTTCTGGCGCCGCGACTGGTCGATGCAGCGATGACTCGTCACTTTGCGCAGCCAGAACGTGAGGTGCTCGGCAGACTTTATCGCGTGGAGATTCTGGTGCAGATTCAAGAACACTTCCTGCGCCAACTCCTCCGCAAGCGATCGGTCGCGCAAGTAATGATAGGCCAGGCTGAAGACCATTCCCTGGTGCTGGCGAACGATCTGCTCAAAGGCCAACTCGCCGTCTAACGCTGACCATTCGATCCTGTCGTCCAGCCGCGCCGCAGTCGCCTTATCCAATGCAATTGTTCCTTCCCACCCCACCATGCATAAGTACGCGCCGGTTTGATGATCGAGTGCAGCTTTTTCGTCCGCCAGTCCGCGCGAAAAGCTTACGACATCCCGTGAACTTTTACTAAGGCGCGCTTCGTATCAAGGTGAGGAGAGATGATGAGAGACCCTGGCGTAGCAGCAGTTTTGAGCCTCTTCATTCCGGGGGTAGGCCAGATTTACAACGGCAAGATTCTCCGTGGAATATTTTGGCTGATCGTCACGCCGGGAATCTGGATCGGCACCGGAGGGTGGTTCGGTTGGGTGTGCCACGTGATCTCGGCTTTCACAGCGTATCGATTTGCACGTCGCCATCCAATGGGCTGATCAGGAGCGCCCAGCGATTATCATGGGGGAGGTTAAGCGTCGGGGTAACGAGAATTCGCGCCCATAGAGTCAGCATTGCTGTGGCGCACCCAACAAAGACTACAGCGAATTAACACTCTTCCTTTCATTTTTCAGAAAGTGCTGCGGCCTTCCTTTCGTTCGCCAGACTAGCGATCAACGCGCTCACGCACTCTTTATCTCGCCGCTTTTCGCCATCCGAGCGATGTGATCCGCCGCTCGATACGCCAACGCTTGAATCGTGCAAGTCGGCTGGCCTCGACCCGACGTCACGAAGCTGCTGCCATCGCAAACAAAGAGATTCGGAACATCGTGAGCTTGATGGTACTTGTTCACCACAGACCGCTTCGGATCGTTTCCCATCCGGCACGTGCCCAGCAAATGAACTCCAAATTGCTGCTCCTCGACTGGCGCCGCCCAAACCTTCTTTGCGCCGGCTGCTTCGAGCAATTCCTTGCCGCGGTCTGAAAAGAATTTGGCAATCTTGAGATCGTCGGGATGATCTTTGTAAGTCACTCGCATGGCAGGCAAACCCCAGGCGTCTTTGGTCAGCGGATCGAGGGAGATGCTGTTTCGTTCAACCGGCAACGAGGTCGTATGACCGAAGGAATACACCGTTCGAGTGTAGTGATCTCTCAGCGCTTTCTTGTAATCGGCGCCCCAACGCGGAGTCTCGCGCGGCAAGGCTCCTCCAAGCGCAAAGCCTATCGGGGTAACATCGAATCGCATATCGATCCCGCCGCCGCCATAGAATCCGCGCTTAGGATCCGAATCGTAGAAGTCGTGTATGATTCGCGTCACCACCACGCTCTTGAATTCATTCAGCTCGTGCTCGAATACTCCAGTCGCGAACCCGCCGGCGTTGAACATCAGATACTTGCCCACGAGCCCGCTCGAGTTTGCGAGCCCGTTCGGAAAGAGGTTCGATTTGGAAATAAGCAACAGCCTCGCTGATTCGGCGCCGTTTGCGCAGAGCACCACAGCCTTTGCGCGCTGAAAAACTTCGCTCTTCTTCTCGTCGAAGTAAATCACGCCAGTGGCGCGGCCCGCGTTGTCGGTCTCGATCTTGCGCACGTAGCTGTTAGGGCGAATCTCGCAATGACCCGTTTTCTCCGCTTCCGGTATCACCGTCGCAAGCGTGCTCGACTTTGCTTTCATCTCGCAGCCGAAGCCTTCGCAGAAGCCGCAATGCGAACACGCGCTGCGTCCGCGATAAGGTTGAGGGATAATCGCCATCGGCGCTGCTTGCGCGTGCCAGCCGAGCTTACGGGCGCCTTTTGCGAGGAGCGCTCCCGACGATTTGATCGGCAGCGGCGGAAGCGGATAGGGCTTTGATCGCGGGGGATCGAACGGCCCAGGCTCGCCGGAGATTCCCAGCTCCCACTCGGCCTTCGTGTAGTACGGCTCTAGTTCCGCGTAGGTAATCGGCCAATCGTCGAAGCCCGTTCCCGAGATAGTTCCGAGCTTGCTGCGCTCGATGAAATCTATTTCGTGAAAGCGCCAGTAGTTCGCGGTGAAGTGCACGTTGCCGCCGCCTACCATTCGCCCGTAAATGATCGCCGGCTGAACCCTCGCTTTCGCGTTTGGTGTCTTGCGAAATGTGGTGGGTTGTTTACTCCAATCGTTGACCAGAGCGTGCTGCTGAAAATTTTTTATCTCATCGTGGTCAAAGTCCTTCTCTTTCAGATAAGGCCCTTGTTCGAGAACGACGACCTGAAACCCGACAGAGGACAACTCCTTCGCAATAATCCCGCCAGCGGCGCCGGCACCGATTACCACAAAGTCCACCTGCGTCTGAGGCTCAAACTGAGGAGTCTGTAAATTCATAAGGCGTCGCTCGCGGTTTCTCGCCCTCTCCTACTTCGCTTCGTTGTATTCGCGATCGTAATAACCGAACGGCGGCTTGAAATAGAAGTCGTCCTGGAAACCAATCAACTTCCAGCCGATCTTGTCATAGTTGCCGCCGTAAGACGGGTCAGCGAAGAATCCAATAATCGTGTGAACGCGAACGGTCTCGAAGAAAGCGCTTTTCTCGATCGATTTCAGAACTTTGATCTGGTCATCCGAACTCAGGCTCGAAAACTTCGCCGAGTTCTTGAACATCTTCTTCTGCTTTACCTGAAGCTCTCTGAGACCCTTGACGTACTGTGGTTGTTTCTCTTTATCAAATGTGGTGAGCGCGCGGTCGATGAAATAGATCACACGGGCCTCGCGCGCGCCAGGCGTATCGTCGGTCGGTATGATCTGCGCCGCGACAGCCTCGATTTCAGTGGCTTGTTCTGCGCTGAAGAACTCGAGCTTGGTCGGAGCTTCGGACTGCGCGGCGTGATGAGCGTGCTCCTGAGCCGAAATGATTTCAGGAAGTCGCAAGGCCAGCCAAGCGGAACTTACGCCGGTTAGAGATCTAATAAGAAACAGTCTCCGTGAAACGTCTTCCGTGTTCATCATCTTATTCCCTTCTTGAATTCCCGTTCTTCGAAGCCACAACGCAGCGTCGTTTCATTATTACGCCCGCGACATCCTGAGTCAACGTGGGTTGAGTAGCACCGAGCAGGCATCAAGGTTGTTCAGAAATCCCACCGGTGACCGGCACTGAGAGCACTAGCGAGTCGTGTTAGAATTGAGTGCCAACGTGCGATCAATCGGAAACAATCAACGATCGAAAGCGCAGCGAGCTTGTCGGGCGCTCTTGCTTGGCGTCACCCTCATTTGCGTCGACGCTTATGCGCTCCACTTGCAACAGCGGTCTACGAAACAGCCGGCTCGCGCTGTAAGCTTTCTCGAACGTATAAACTCGCGGGCCGATTTCGATCTTCTAGCGCGAGTTTACTATCGAGGTCGTTTGTACGCGCTGCCGCACGCGATGTTCGTCATCGACCGGCGTTCGCACGATCGAGCTTATTACGTCAACTCCCGCGCTTATCAGTTTCATAAGGACTTCGCCAACGCCACCTATCTTTCGCTCGAACGGGGTCGCGCGTTCTACGACAACAACCTCCTGAAGCCGGACCGCCGCTTCATACTGGGAACTATCGCCCACCAGACTGCGGTGGATAAGTTCACGTTCGAGTTCTGGGAAGGCGACCAGATCACCAGACAATTGCTCGTCGAATGTTATTCGGCGCTCAAGCAGAGTTTCTACGCGCCGCTCTTCTTTAAGCCAAACTCACAAGCGCAAGAAAAAGTAGCCGCTCAGCTCAATGCGGCAGCAACGCCGGACGCGGTAGTGCCGGTACTCACAACCAGCGAGCTTGCAGCAGATCGTGCTTTTCAACCGCTAAATCTCGGCGCGGGGATCGGACAGCTTCGAATCGTGGAGCGCATAACCGACGACACGGTCATCGACCGAAACCAGATCGTGATCTTCAAAGAAGTCCCCGTTCATCTGACTCCGTTGTCGGGCATCATAACGACGGAGCCAGCTTCGCCGCTGTCTCACGTCAATATGCTCGCCAAGTCCTGGGCGATCCCCAACGCCACGATCAAGAATGCGGACAAACTCTTCAAGCAACTCGAGGGCAAATACGTGCGGTTGGAGGTCCGTGAGAACGACTACAGTCTCGCGCCAGCCGATCCGCGCGAGGTCGATCAGCGCAATCGCGAATGGGTGAAGCGTAGCGATCTGGTCACGCCGCGAGCCGATTTGACCTATACTCAGCTCACTGATCTGAATCATCAGCGCGCCACTGACGCCATCCGCTTTGGCGCTAAATCAGCGAACCTGGGCGAAATCATTCACGCTCGATTGCCGGGCATTGCAGTTCCGCCCGGTTTCGCGGTCCCGTTTTATTACTATCAACAATTCGTCCACGAGAATCGTCTCGAAGAGCGCATCGCCGCAGCTGTTGAAGAAGAACGCTTCGTTCATGATCCTCGTTATCGCAAGGCGCGGCTTGGCGAGATTCGTAAGTGGATTCAGGACGGACGTCACGATGAGAGTTTCCGACGAGCGGTGCTTGAAAAGGTTCACCGCGAATACACGGGCAAAGGTTTGTTCGCGCGAAGCTCGACAAACGCCGAGGATCTGCCGAACTTCAGCGGTGCCGGTCTGTACACTACTGTCCCGAACGTCCGCGGCGACGAGCAGTTGATGGAAGCGATCAAGACCGTGTGGGCTTCAGTGTGGAACTACGAAGCGTACGAAGCGCGCGAGAGTTTCGGGATGAGTCATTTCGCGGTTTACCCCGCTGTGCTGATTCAGGAAGGCATCGACGCCGACAGCGCCGGCGTAGCGATTACTACTGATCCGTTCCAGCGTTCGGATCGCAGAGCGGTATATGTGAACGCGAAACGCGGGCTCGGGATGAAAGTGGTCGAGGGCCGCCGAGTCTCAGAGCAGGTTATCTACCATCCGCGCTCAGGCGCGATTCAGGTCCTGACTCGCTCGGATGAAGATACGATGCTGGCATTCGACGAACGCGGCGGAATAAAAGAGGTTACTATTGATCAGCAGCGTAGCGTTTTAACCGACGGGATGGTCAGACATCTTGCTGGTGCAGCGCTTCAAATCAAGCGCACATTCGGCGGACGAGATCAGGACATCGAATGGGTTTACCGCAACGGGCAGTTGTTCATCGTGCAGTCGCGGCCTTACATCGAAGGAAGTTGATAAATCAATCCGCTGCGGGACTGAGAATGAACTCAGGGCTAGCGATCATCTGGCTGTCGCTGACCCGACTTTCGAGCATCTTCTCTCTGAGGTATTTATCCATTGCCACTGCGGCTTTTTGCGCAGCGCCTATCGCTGTCACGACAAGGTCGGCGCCGCGCACGTTGTCGCCTGCGGCGAAAACACCAGGGTGTGAAGTTTGTCCAGTCTCTTCGGAATCGACCCTTATCAAGCCCCACTTGCGCGTCTCGACGTGAGCCGTCTCGGCGATCTCAGCGTCCGGCCCGTACCCGATCGCGAGCACCACCGTGTCGCACTCGATAGTGAACTCGGAGCCCTTCTTCGGGACGGGCGAGCGGCGGCCTGAGCCGTCGGGTGGACCAAGCTCCATCCTGATCAACTCCATCCCCGCAACTTTTCCTTCCTCATCGCCGATGAAGCGAGTCGGCGTCGTCAGATAGTTGAACACCACGCCCTCCTCGCGGGCGTGCACGCGCTCTTCGGCGCGGCCTTGCATCTCCGCTTCGGTGCGGCGATAAACCAGAGTCACTTGCGAATCGGGAGCGAGCCGCCTGGCAGTGCGCACGCAATCCATCGAAGTATCGCCGCCACCTACTACGACGGTGTGCTCGCCAATGTGAGGTCTTTGACGAAACCATTCCGGCAGGTCGTCAAGCGGAAGGTTGCCGCGGACAAGATACTCGGTTGCTTGATAGACGTTCTTCATGTGCTCGCCTTCGATACGAATCTCGGTGTTGATCGTCGCGCCATGGCCGAGAAAGACCGCGTCGAAGCCATACTTGTCGAGCAGGTCATCGACGGTAAAGCCATAGCCTACTCTGACGTTGCAAATGAACTTGACGCCAAGCGATTCGAGATGCTCGAGGTAGTCGTAGACAACTTTCTTCTCGAGCTTGAAGTTCGGTATTCCGTACAGGAGCAGCCCGCCGGGCTTAGGCCACATGTCGTAGACGACGCACTCGTGGCCTGCGACTGTGAGCTCTTCAGCGACCGTCAGTCCCGCAGGACCGGCACCCACGATTGCCACTTTCATTCCAGTTGGCGGCTGCTTCTCTCGATCCGGCCAGCCCTCGGTTCTTCGCTGGTAATCGGTGCAGAATGCTTCGAGCTTGCCGATGAAGACGGGAGGATGTTTGTACCCCACTACACACGCGCCTTCGCAGAGCTTTTCTTGTGGGCAAATCCGCCCACAAATCTCGGGCTCGGTGCTTGTCTCGCGAAACTTGTCTGCCGCTCCGATGAAATCGCCGTGCTCGATCAGCCACAGCGCGCCTGGTATGTCGTTACCGACCGGGCAAGCAACCGTACAAGGCTGGTGCTCGCATTGAAGACACCGCGAGGCTTCGACCATCGCGGCTTCAGCAGGGTAACCGAGAAAGACTTCCCGCCAATTGTGGAGTCTGTCTGTTGAATCTTGTTTTGGTACCGGGACACGGGGGATCTTGAATCTGGCCTGACGTTCTAGGTCCATTCAATCTCTCCTGGCTGCCGAGCAAATATCACCGGCTTCACATCGTATGTGAACGAAATCGAATCGTCCTGTCGAGGCTCGCGACGCGCGAGCCCGATCGTCATGAGTTCAGAGCAACACAAACAATCCCGAACGTTATTAAAGGTTATTAGTCCTACTGGCCTGAGTCTAAGTGCCCGAATTGATCGTTGTCAAGAATTGTCTAAGTCGCGTGGTGTCGGTACCGCGAGCGGTAGCGAGCGATTCGCTCGAGTCCCGCTGGCTTCCAACTCGCTCGCTATCGCTCGCGGTACCGACACCGCTCTGAGCCTCCCGCGCAACTTGCTGTGCTACAATCATCAAGGTGAATAGAGACGGGCTCAAGAAGCTGCTTGAAGAAGTGCGAGCCGGGCGTATCGATGTTGATGAAGCAACGCGCAGGCTCGCTCGCCTGCCTTTCGAAGACATCGAAGTTGCGCGAGTCGATCATCATCGCGAACTGCGCCTGGGGTTCCCCGAGGTGATTCTTGGCCAGGGCAAGACGGCCGAGCAGATCGCTCAAATCGCCGAACGAATATTGACTGAAAGCTCGAACTTGCTGGTCTCGCGGACAACCGAAGAAGTCTTTCGAAGAATCTGTGAGTTGGCCCCCGACGCCGAGTTTCATCCGCAAGCACGAATGATCTCAGTCCAACGCGATCGCACTGAGCGCGGCTACGGAACCATTGCCGTCATATCCGCCGGCACCTCCGACATTCCGATTGCCGAAGAAGCTGCGGTGACCGCCACCGCGATGGGCAATCGCGTTTCGCGCGTTTACGACGTTGGCGTTGCGGGCATCCATCGCCTCTTTGGAGCGCGGCAGGATTTCGAGTCGGCTCGCGTAATCGTCGTCGTCGCCGGCATGGAAGGGGCGTTACCGTCAGTGGTCGGTGGTATGGTTTCCGTGCCGGTGATCGCAGTCCCGACGAGCATCGGTTATGGAGCCTCGTTCGACGGGCTAGCGGCGCTGCTGGGGATGCTCAATTCGTGTGCTTCGAATGTAACCGTGGTAAATATCGACAACGGATTCGGCGCCGGGTTCGTTGCCAGTTTGATTAATCGAAAACGATAGTCATTTGTCCTTTGTCACTTGTCATTTGTTCGAACCTCCCGGCAACCAATGACTAATGACCAGTAACCAATGCCAGTTTTGCCTTCACCATATCGCTGAGCGCTTTCCCATCGACCGTCTTACCCTCAAGCTTTGGACGCACAGCTTTCATCACCGCGCCCATGTCTTTCATTGAAGTCGCTCCCAGTTGCGAGATCGTTTCGTCGACAGCGCACGACATATCTTCTTCACTGGCCGCTGCGGGCAGGTAACCCTGAATTATCTGCGCTTCTCTTTCTTCCTTTTGAGCGAGGTCTTCGCGGCGGCCCGCTCGATATTGCTCGGCTGCATCGCGACGCTGCTTTAGCAAAGTATTTAGCACATTCATCGCTTCGGCATCATCGACTTCGCCAGGCAACTCAGTCTCGCGCAATTTGAGCGCAGTCTTGATCATTCGAAGCGCGCTGAGCCGTTCGGCTTCTCGGCCTTTCATCGCCTCGGTGAGGTCGCGGTTGACTTGATCGACTATTGGCATGATTAGCTCCTCGAAGCAGAGTATACGGACTCGACCATTTTATTGACAAACGCGCACCCCAAAAGTAACCTGTTTTCTTGACATTTCGTTCGAGTGTTTGCATATGAGGCAAGTAATCTATCCTGGCATTGCCCCTGAAGACGATCCAGATATCGAGGTAACCTTTCCTGAAGAGCCGGCGGGCTCGGCAGGGCTCTGGGCCGAAGTGAAGTCCATCACTCGCGACATAATCTTCGCCGCGGTGATGGCCGTGCTGATAGTCGTGTTCGTCGTTCAACCGGTGAAGGTTGAAGGCACATCGATGCAACCGCGGCTGGAAAATGACGAGCGCATTTTCGTCAACAAATTTGAATACAACTTCACTCAGATTAGGCGCGGCGATATCGTAGTGTTCTGGTATCCGGAGGATCCGACGAAGTCTTTCATCAAGCGCGTGATCGGCTTGCCCGGCGAGAGCATAGACATGGACTCGCTGGGGCACATCACGATCAACGGCGCTGCTATCGAAGAACCGTATCTGGCGCCCCAACGCAATCAGGCCGCTCGCGCGCGATGGAACCAGGTTCGCAGCGATTTCAAGTACGTCAAGCCGCACTATTATTTCGTGATGGGCGACAATCGCGACGCATCTAACGACAGCCGTTCGTGGGGGCTTGTGCCTGAAAAGTATATCTACGGCAAGGCGATGTTTCGGTATTGGCCGCTCCCGCGAATCGGCTCGCTCGACAGCACGGTGGATGTCGAGGACGAAAGGTAGCACGCGTAGCACAGACTTTAGTCTGTAGCTCCGCCCTTGGTCGTGAACGAAAATGCTTACAGACTAAAGTCTCTGCTACATCTCTTCTAATGCGCTCCAGGCTCAGGCCCCTAATCAAACTCTTCTACAGTCCGCGCCAAGCGATGGTCGAAATCTCCGCCCGCGCGCCGTACTTGGTCGGCGCGGTTCTCGCTGTTGCGGCCACGATTGCATATTACGGAGTGTTGAGCTCACGGCTCTCGCCGGTTGTTGCGTCTTTTGGCCGCGAGCGATCGATTGGGCTTGCCACCCCGATCATTCTTTTCGTTTATCGCCTGGTCGCGGGAACGATCAGCCGCGCGACGCCGGTGCTTTTTCTCGTTGCCGTGTTCGTGCCGGCGTTGCTGCTTTCCGCAAGCGTGATTCATCGGCGGGCGAGCTTCACGGTGCTGTTTCGACAAGAGTACGCGCCGCTGGCGAGTTGCGCGCTTTACGCGTGGGCGGCTGCGCATTTGATAATGCTGATTCCGGCGATGTTCGTATTGCAACCCGGTGGACAGAATCCGGCGGCGATGGAACTCGCGCTCAAGCTCGTGCCGCTGCCTTACTTTGTCTTTTTGATCACTCTCGGGGTCAATACAGTATTGCGAGTCGGTTACGGAGGTTCGATCGCGGTCGTAGCGGTGGGATCGTTGTCGTTGCTGGCGTTGCCGCTTCTTCCGAGGCTGCTGTTCATACTCACTTCGCCGTTCTTGCTGATTATCGTCGTCATCCTGTTGAGAAACATATTGGGAGAAATGGTTAGCGCGCAGCGAGCGCGGGAAGACTTCAAGCGAAATCTCGAAGCGGCGACCTTGAATCCCGCCGACTCATCCGCGCATTACAACCTAGGTTTGATATATCAACAGCGCCGCCAGTACCAAGAAGCGAAGGCGAGTTTCGAACGGGCAATCGAGATTGATCCCGAAGAAACCGACGGGCATTATCAGCTTGGGCGAATAGCTCGCGAGGAGGGAAGGTTGGCCGACGCGATCAATCATTTCGATGCGGCAGTGACCCGCAATCCTGCTCACAGCCAGAGCGAAGTCTGGCGCGAGATAGGTCAAACTTATTTTCAAGCGGGCCAGTTTGAAGACGCGCGCGGGTCGTTCGAGCGATTCTTGGACAAGCGTCCCTCGGACGCGGAAGGACGTTATCGGTATGGGCTTACGCTTCATCGCCTC
>DATFWM010000590.1:0-3714 GCA_035259295.1 Blastocatellia bacterium
ACGCACGGCCAACGGTTGTAGAATCCCGAATCTGGCGGTGATTTGCTTCACCCACAAGTCGCTAATTCCCGTAGCTCAGCGGAGAACTGACAATGCGCAAGCTCACAATCCTAACAACTCTTTTTGCGTTTCTGTTTGCATTTCAACCAATCGCGCTGGCGCAAACCGACAAAGAGCGTGGCTCAATCACCGGACAGGTCAAAGTGGATGGCAAGCCGGCCAAGGACATCACGGTGATTGCTAATCCAACAGTTGACGATCCATCTAAGATGGTCGAATCGATGCTTAACAAATCGGCGTCGCTCAAGGCGACAACCGATTCAGACGGGCGCTACAAGTTTGAAGACGTTTCGGCCGGCAAATACAGGCTGGTCCCGTTTGCTCCGACTTTAGTCAACGCTTCGATGGAATACGGCAGCGAGGCAACAGTCACCGGCGGGAATACAACTGAGAATGTTGATTTTTCTCTGTCGCCGGGCGGGGTGATAACAGGCAAAGTAACCGACAGCGAAGGCCGGCCGGTTATCGGCGAAAAGATCACGCTCAATCCGGTCAAGGACACAAATCAGCAGAAGCTCGAAGGACGACTGCAATCCAGCGTCGCACCTTCCCCCGATTCAATGATGAGCGCGATTATGGGCAGCGGCAGAATGTACACAACAGACGACCGCGGTGTCTATCGCATCTTTGGGCTTCGCCCGGGGCGTTATCTGGTGAGCGCGGGCGGCGACTCTGACGTGTTCGCGACAGTGTTCAAGCTTCGGCAAAAGAGAGTTAAGACTTTTTATCCCGGCGTGACTGAAGAAGCGCAGGCGAGACAGGTTGACGTGAAAGCAGGGTCGGAGTCAACCGGGATCGACATACAGTTCAGCCTCGCGGACGCTGGATTCGCCGTGAGCGGTCGCGTGATAGATGCGGAGAGGAGGACGCCGATAGCGAATGCGATGGTTGCATATTCAAAGGCTTCAAGCGCTCCTCCGCGCAAGACCGATCATGTCGAGGTTGAAAACACTGACGAATTCATAAGTGGACCCCTGGGCGGCACGGGGTTCAACATTACCACTACAAACGACAAAGGCGAGTTCCGATTCGCGTCAGTTGCGCCGGGAAGTTATAAGATCGAGGTCACCCAAATCGGCGCGATGACCGGCATAGGCACAAGCGAGTTCTATGGAGACCCACTCAGCTTCGAAGTGCGTAGCGCGAACGTCGATAGACTCGAGGTCAAGATGCACCGCGGTGCAAGCATAAGCGGAGTTGTCGTGCTAGAAGATGCTGAGGCGCAGAGCGGACTTCAGAGCCTAGGCCGCTTGAGTCTCAGCGCAAGGACTATGGATCCGCAAACCAACACTCGGTCATCGGGCGCCGGCGTGGTCTCGGAGGACGGCACTTTTAGAATCGGCGGACTCAAGCCTGGTAAGGTGACTATTGAGCCGTTTTTGCTGAGTGAAAAAGCGATTGCGCTGCTGCGACTCGAGCGCAACGGTGTCGAGCTTCAGGGTGGAATTGACATTCAAGCAAACGAACAGGTGACTGGATTGCGCGTCGTGCTCACTCCTGCCAACTGCGTCATTCGGGGACACGTCACGGTTCAAGGCGGGGCTCTTCCACCTGGCCGAATCCTGAAGGTTACGGCGCGCCCGTTCAATGCGGACCGAAGCGGTATGTCCTATTCTGAATCTCACAGCGTGGATCCGAAGGGATACTTTGAGATCGAGAATCTGGCTCCGGGTACTTACGAAGTTGAAGTCTTCGTGTTCCCGCAGACGCGGGAAGGATGGGGCGGCGCGTCGGGAAAGCAAACCGTCACGGTGTCAAGAGACGCAGCGGCAAACGTTGAACTTGTGCTCGAACTGAGCCGCACCGATAAATAGCTGACCATGAGAATTCTGACTCCACTAATCATCGCTTCAGCGCTAGCCGTCTCAGCGATGGCGCAATCGCAGAATCCGCCGCCGGTCGCCCCTCGAAACGCCGAGCGAACGCCCGCTGCTCAAGACAAGGCGAGCGGGACCAGTGGAAAAATCAAAGGCCGTGTCGTGGCTGACGGACGACCGGTCGCTGAAGCCGCGATCTCCATCTTCCCGGTTAACATCACCGCGAACTTGGAGAGCTTTGTGGGTGGTATATTCCGCCCGGTCAATATAGATGCGGACGGTAAGTTTGAAGTGACCGGCCTTCGCGCTGGAGCTTACACGATCACGGCGAACTCGCCCGGATATATTTTGTCTGATGAAAATTCGAAAGCGTTTTATCGCCCCGGCGACAGCGTAACGCTCACGCTAATTAAGGGCGGAGTGATCACTGGGCGAGTGACGAATTATTCAGGCGACCCCGTCGTGGGCGCGTTGGTGCGAGCGATCAAGGTCCGGGAACCGGATGAGAAGCCGGCTCGCGCATCTAGCGGCGGCGTGCTTTCTCAAATAACCGAAACCTTGAGCGCGATGCTTGGGCCGTACAAGACTGACGATCGCGGCATTTATCGGATCTACGGTCTTGCGCCGGGGACTTATCAGGTTGCGGCGGGCGGTCGGGGCGCAATGGGCTTCACGCTTGGCGGCAACCCGTATGACGGGGACGCGCCGACCTATTATCCTTCGAGCACACTCGATACCGCACAGGATGTCACCGTCGCAGCGGGCGGAGAGACAACGGGCATCGACATACGCTATCGCGAGAATCGTGGCTATTCGATAAGCGGAACTGTGGCCGGATCGGGCGGGTCGACGCCACAAGGGACCACCGTGCTGCTGATGCGCGCGAGCAGCGGAATAGTCGAAGCCACGTCAATGGCTATTGCGGCGGGAGACCGGAACAAGTTTGTTTTTGACTCATTGCTGGATGGCGAGTACGTGGTCACCGCAATGTCCGCGAACGGCGCTGCGGTGCTAGGTCCCGAGGGCATAACCGCGTCGATTTCACAGCCGCGTCGAGTCACGGTTAAGGGCGCAGACGTGACCGGTATCGAGTTGACGCTCGAACCGCTCGCCTCGATCGCAGGACGAATTGCCCTTGAGCTTCTTCAGGATGCAAAGCAAAAGACAGAGTGCAAGAATGTTCGGACGCCGCCGCTTGAAGAGATTGTTCTCAGCGCTCGCGATCAGAACAAGCACGATGTGATTGATCCGATGGCCCCCAACATCCTTGCAAGTTTCATGAACACGACGCCCAGTGACAAAGGCGAGTTCATGATCAGTCTTCTTCGACCGGGCGTTCAGCGAGTGCAGGTTGAGCTTCCGGGAGAGCACCTCTACTTGAAGGCGATGACTCTCGCGCAGTCGGATACGAAAACCAAACCAATCGATGTGACGAAAACCGGTATAACGCTAAAGTCTGGCGATAAGGTAAAGGGACTGGTGCTCACGCTCGCAGAGGGCGCGGCGGGATTGCGAGGCAAGATCGTGATTGGCGAAAAGAACATCGAACCGACTTCGAAGATGAGAGTCCATCTGGTGCCCGCAGAACTCGAAGCTGCCGACGAAGTGCTGCGGCACTACGAAGCCGAGGCGGCTGCAGACGGAAGCTTCTCGCTCGTCAATCTCGCACCCGGCAAGTACTGGCTCGTAGCGCGCGAGGTTTCAGATCAAGAACAAAAGGAAACGGATCACAAGCCGCTTGCCTGGGATGCGGGCTCGCGGACGGCGTTGCGGTTTGAAGGCGAAGCAACGAAGAAAGTGGTCGAACTCACTCCTTGCCAGCGGGTGATAGATTACG
>DATFWM010000591.1:0-4976 GCA_035259295.1 Blastocatellia bacterium
TTCTCGCGATACTCGGCGAGGCTAATCGACAGCGAACTCATCGACACGAGGTAATCAAACCTGTCGCCTCGATTGATATCCATGTACTGCGCGACTGGACCGAGCCCGTGAGTAGGGTAGAGATTGCCGTCTCGCGTGACGTGCGGGAAGCGCCGCCACAACCCCTCGCCCTTATCCGAAAGCAACAACGAGCGAAGATCGTGAATGTAAGCTGCCTCGCCGTGCAGCAGTTCGCCGAACACGGCGGCTCGCACCATATTCAGCACCATCATCTCGTTTTCACCGTAACAACAGTTCTCCATCATTATGCAGTGGCGACGAGTCTTCTCCGATGTATCGACAAGCGCCCAGCAGTCTTTCAGAGTGGTCGCTGCCGGCACTTCGACGCCCGTGTGCTTTCCGTTCTTCATAGCGGCGATCGCCATTGACACGTGCCAGTCCCACGGCGTCGCGATGTAAATGAAATCGACGTCGTCGCGCTTGCACAGGTTCTCGAAATCGTGGTCGCCTCTGAAGAACTGGGCCGGCGATTTCTGTCCGGCTTTCTCAATGACTCGCTGGGCATTGACGCATTTGTCCTTCACGATGTCGCAGACTGCGGTTATCTCGACCCCATCGACGCCCAGGAACTCAGTGAGCATGCTTGTGCCGCGTCCGCCGACTCCGATTACCCCGACGCGAATTGTTGGCCGAGGCTCGAACTTCATTCCGATGACGCTTCCATCGGGTGGCGCTCCGGCTATCGATTCTTCAGCAGGAGTTGGCGGCGAGATGAGGTCGGCCAGTCCAAGCGTGGCGCCCGCCATTGCCGCTGATTTGAGCAAGTCTCTTCGCGAGATCCGTGAGTCGCCTTTCTTCATAGTCATCCTCCTTGAACGGCGAGCATAATCCAATTCCGTCGAGAATGTAAGCTCAATTGACGTTGGCTGTTATTCCGATAGGTTGGTAAGCTGCCCCAGTCAACTCGAAAGGGGAAAAGGACCAATCGAATGCGCGTTACAACGCTGGACTGGATCATCGTGGTAATCTCAATTGCAGTCACGTTCGCGCCCGCGATCCTGCTTGCAAGAAGAGCAGGCAAGAACACCACCGAGTTTTTCACGTCAGGACGTTCTGCGCCGTGGTGGCTGATCGGCGTGGCGATGGTTGCAACCACCTTCAGCACCGATACGCCCAACCTCGTAACCAATATGGTTCGTGAGAAGGGCGTCGCCAATAACTGGCTATGGTGGGCGTTCCTGCTGACTGGGATGATGACCGTATTCTTCTACGCGAGAATGTGGCGGCGCTCACGTGTGCTGACCGATCTCGAGTTCTACGAGATCCGATATTCAGGCAAGGCTGCGAGCTTCGTGCGAGGGTTTCGCTCGGTCTATCTCGGACTCTTTTTCAACTGCGTGATCATGGCAGCGGTGAACCTGGCGGCGGCGAAAATCGCAAGCGTCGTCCTGGGCTGGCCGATGAGCAAGACGCTGATCATCTGCGCTGTGCTAAACATCGTGTTTGCTGCGACTTCGGGACTGTGGGGCGTGCTGGTCACCGACTTCATCCAATTTGGAATCGCAATGACCGGCTCGTTTGCGGCTGCATATTTCGCGTTGAAGCAGCCCGAGGTCGGCGGGCTCTCGGGGCTATTCGGGAAGATCGACCCCAAGACTCTCGGTTTGATTCCCGACTTCGGCGACTGGAATATGACGCTGTCAGTCCTGGTAATCCCAATCGCGATACAGTGGTGGTCCGTTTGGTATCCGGGCGCTGAGCCGGGAGGTGGAAGTTACATAGCTCAGCGGATGTTGGCGGCAAAAAGCGAGCGGGATGCATTGGCCGGAACTCTGTTATTCAACGCGGCGCATTACGCGTTGCGGCCCTGGCCATGGATCATCGTAGCGTTGTCGTCGATGCTCATTTATCCAAGCCTTTCAGACATTCGACGCAGCTTTCCGTACGTGGATCCGAGGCTGATCGGCCACGACATGGCTTATCCGGCGATGCTCAAGTTTCTGCCGGCCGGGTTCATGGGACTAATGATCGCGGGGCTGCTGGCGGCCTATCGTTCCACGCTATCGACCCATCTCAATTGGGGCGCGTCATATCTGGTCCACGATTTCTATCGTCGCTTCATAAAGCGAGACGCAAGCGAGAAGCATTACGTTATGATGGGCCGTGTTGTGACTGCGCTGCTGATGGTGCTGGCAGCGCTGCTGACGTTCATGCTCGACTCCGCAAAGCAGAGTTTCGACTTGATGCTTTCGGTTGGCGCTGGCACAGGGCTGATCTATCTTCTTCGCTGGTTCTGGTGGCGGGTCAATGCTTGGAGTGAGATCGCTGCGATGGTGAGCTCGTTCGTTGTCGCGGTCGGATTCTTCGTCGCTGGTAAGGCGAATGTGAACATCGCGTCTCACGTGTCGCTGGTGATAACGGTCGCAGCGACGACTATAGTCTGGATCACAGTCACGCTGCTGACACAGCCGACTGATCGCGCGAGGCTGGTCGAGTTCTATCGTCTCGTTCAACCAGCAGGGCCCGGGTGGCGCCAAATCCGGGCCGAGGCCGGAGCAGGCAGTTCGCCCGATCGGCTTTCCGAATCGCTGCTGGGTTGGACGTTGGGCTGCGCTTTTGTGTACGCGGCGCTTTTTGGTGCGGGCAGTTTCCTGTACGGCAAGACTGCGCAAGGCTTGCTGTGGTCATTGATCTTTGTTGTGAGCCTGTTTGGTTTATCACGAGTGCTGCCTCGAGTTTGGTCGGACGGTCATGAATGAAAACGAGATTGAACAACAAACTTGCTTCCTCGGGTTTGAGCGCCGATGAGGCGTCCAACAAGGCTGGCCTCTTTGTCGAAGCAAGGAATGCTCTGGTTGCCGCGCGCTCTTCGAGCCGTGACTTTCATTACTGGTTCGTTCCGGGGCGCATCGAGTTTCTCGGCAAGCACACGGATTATTGCGGAGGACGAAGCCTGATCTGCGCGCTCGAACGAGGATTCTGTGTGGTCGCTTCGCCCAGGGATGATGACCGAATCCAAATAATCGACGCGAAACGGTCGGAGCAGACAGAGATCAGCCTAACTGCTGACGAGTTTCCGCGCACGGGTCATTGGTCCGGCTATCCAGCAACCGTAGCGCGCAGAATCGCTTACAACTTTCCTGGAAAGCTACGAGGCGCTGACATCGCGTTCATCAGCGACTTGCCGGCGGCCGCGGGATTGAGCAGCTCGAGCGCCCTGATCGTTGCGATCTTCTCCGTGCTCGCTCGCCTCAACGCGCTTGCGGAGCGAGACGAATACAAGAGCAACATCCATAACCTTGAAGACCTGGCAGGTTATCTGGGCGCGGTCGAGAACGGGTCGAGCTACGGTTCTCTGGAGGGCGGCAAAGGCGTCGGCACATTCGGCGGAAGTCAGGATCACACGGCGATTCTCTGCTCCCAGCCAGGAAAGTTGAGTCAATACTCCTTCTGCCCGGTGCGATTAGAGCGGACGATTTCGCAGCCTGACCATTACGCCTTTGTGATTGCCGTCAGCGGAGTGACGGCTGAGAAAACCGGCGCCGCTCTTGAAAAGTACAACCGAGTCTCGCTGCGGGCAGCCGAAGTGCTTGCGTTATGGCGTAGCGTCACGGCGCAAGCAGACGCGACTCTGTGGGCGGCGGCTTCAAGCTCGCCAGACGCATCGTCTCGAATACGAGAGTTGCTTCTCAAGTCCCGATCATCTTCCTTCTCGCCGAAGGAACTAATAGATCGATTCGACCAATTGATTCTCGAATGTGGCGAGATCATCCCAGGCGCGGCCGATGCGCTGGCCGCTGGCAACATCCAAATACTCGGCGATTTAGTAGATCAGTCGCAGCGCGCGGCCGAGCGATTGTTGGGCAATCAGGTGCCCGAGACCGTCGCGCTTGCTCGCCTCGCGCGCGAACTCGGCGCGGCAGCCGCATCTGCTTTTGGCGCAGGGTTTGGCGGCAGCGTTTGGGCGCTGGTCGAGGCCGAACGCGCGGATAGCTTGATGTCGGAGTGGTCCAGTCGGTACCGGTCGCAGTTTCCGTTATCCGCCGAGCGCTCAACATTCTTTCTAACTCGCGCGGGGTCGGCGATGATACAGTTCGAGAACGCTGAACGCTAACGATGGAATACTCCATTCGAGGCACCGACGGCCGAGAGACAAGCGGCGTTGCGGTCTTTAGGAAAGAGACGGACCTTGGTAGTTGACTCCTGACGGCACTGACGATGTTTTTGGTTGTTACGCACTTGCCGGTCGACTTATAATTAGAATCAGGAGTATTTTGTTCCTCCGTCGGCTTGCGCGCGCAAGATTACTCCGCTAAAATGATCGTTTTCGATTCGCGCCTGAGAGCGCAACAGAGAGACAGCGGAACAGTTTTTTGGTATTTGAGGGAGCCGTGGCTCAGTCGCGCCGATTTGAGCTGGCCTGGTGAGTGCTGGGGTGGTCGAGTGGTTAATGGCACCGGGCTGTAAACCCGGCGGGCTTAGGCTCTACGAAGGTTCGAATCCTTCCCCCAGCACCATTTAGATTTCAAATCTCAAATCTCAAATTTGAAATCTCAGCTTTGAGATTTGAGATTTGAAATTTCAGAGGCGGGCGTAGCGCAATGGTAGCGCACTAGCCTTCCAAGCTAGGTGTTGCGGGTTCGAGTCCCGTCGCCCGCTCCACTAGCCGGCGTAGCTCAGTGGTAGAGCGCATCCTTGGTAAGGATGAGGTCATGGGTTCAATCCCCATCGCCGGCTCCAGGAAGAAAGAGTTTGTAGTCCGGCCTTCAGGCGGAAGTTTGTAAATGAGCCGGCGTTACGAACTTCCGCCTGAAGGCGGGGCTACAAACTGGTAACAGGAGAATTATGGCAAAGGAAAAATTTGATCGATCAAAGCCGCACGTGAACGTGGGCACTATCGGGCACATCGATCACGGCAAAACAACCCTCACAGCAGCGATCACCAAGGTGCTGGGCAGGAATAACCCGAAGATCGC
>DATFWM010000592.1:0-6527 GCA_035259295.1 Blastocatellia bacterium
TTTGGTTGCCGAAGCGCCGGCGCTGTCTATGACTTTCGCCACAAAGTTAAACGTCCCTGCGGTTGTGGGAGTGCCGGCAACAGACCCCGTCTGAGAGATCGAAAGCCCGGGCGGCAAGGAGCCACTGTCAAGCAGCCAGGAGAAGTCTGGCTTGCCCCCGGTGGCAGACAGTGTGCGGCTGTAAGGCACTCCAACCGTCGCGTCCGATAGCGAGGTCGTCGCGATTGAGAGTAACGCCGCCGTTTCAGGGGTAATGACCGAAGCTTCATTCGAATATCCGGACGTGCCCGAGCTGTTGAATGCGCGTACGCGATAAGCATAGGCCGTATTGGCCAGCACACTTGTGTCCGCGAATCCCGTCAACCCCGCCCCAACGACACCAATCTGGCTGAAATCTGCGCTGGTTCCCCCTCGCCGCTCTATCTGAAATCCGTCCTCGACTGTAGAAGTATCCTGCCACACCAGGTTCACCTGTGTGGGAGAACCAGCGCTGGCGACAAGCCCGCCTGGAGCGGTTGGAGGTGGCTTCGGCACTGCTTGTGTCCAGCCAATTTGCGCAACCGTGAACGGGCACAGGGCGAGCTCGTTGATCCTCATCATGCACTCGGTCGAGGCGCGAGTGCAGGCCAGATCCTGACAATTGCCGTTGACGGCATTCGGCCTCACTTCGGGAGCGCAGGTGCAACTGCACACTTGATATCCCGGCTGGAAGTATTCATCACAAGCATAAAATATGTGACCAGTTTCGTGGGTGGCGATGCGCGAGAGCGACCAGCCAAAACTGTGGTACAGGCTGACCGTGTACGGCCCTCCGATGTAGGCCCACGATGCGCGACCGTCAAGAAACGAGGAAGGCGACGGAGGGTTGTAAGCTATAAACATCGAGTACGCCCAGTTTGTGTGGTTTCGATCTCTCATTGCGAGATCGAACGCCGCGACCCGCTCGAATACTGTCCCACTGGACGCGCCTACGTTGGCCATTACCTGATTTATCCACAGGTAAGCATCGGTGCCGGGATGCAGAATTGGCTCGTAGGGTACCTGGCAGGCTGGGTCGGTGGCATGATGGATGTTTACGGTAAAACTCAACGGCCTTCCAAGACGGAACGCACGGGATTGCTCGACCCACCAATTCACTCCGTCGACCACCTGCTGAAATGCGGAAGCGTCATCGGCCTGGCTCCAGCTAAAGCTGTTAGGGTCGATACCCCCATTGCTTTCGACTAGAAACACTTCCACGTCCACCGATCCGTCCATCACGTCGGTGTTGCCTAAGTATTGTGGAGTGACAGTCGATTGAATGCCGAGCACCGATTTTTCAGCGCCCATTAATCTCAAATTGAGAATCACTTCGTTCTTGTTAATCGAAGGACGAGGTTGCGAGCAATCTATCATCCCCGGACGCCCGGCTTCGGGTCCGACCGGCTGCTGGGACTCGCGCTGCCTGCGTCTTGCCCGGCGACCGGAGACCACATCGTTAAAAGCGTTTATGGCCATCTGCGTCTCGCGGTCGTTGAAGCCTGGTGGCGCAGATGCAACGGTCGAGCGATGGATCTCGCGTATGCCGTGACGGCCGAGAATTTTCGAGTCAATTGCAGGAGGGATCCATCCTAAGATCGCGCGCGGCGGAATGACGATGGCAATCTCACCGCCTTGTGATGTGATGAAGTCGCGCGCGTCGGCAATCTCCGCAGCCGAGCTTGCGTCGACGAGGATCAGAGTGTATCCGGTTTGAGGATCGGCAGAAGAGCCGGGTTGATCGTGCGGTAGGGCGCTCGCTACAACGCCGCAGGCAAACAACAGCGTAAGCGCCGAAAAAACCCGGAGCAAAATGCGAACCATCAAACAGACCTCATTCTGCTAGAGCCACGACCCGTACTGCCTGCTTGAATGGTCGTGAAGGGCCAAACCTGTGAAACTCTTTCCGTCAGGTCAACAACATCGCTTCACTGATCAGCCGTCATCCTGACTCCCAAAGAGAGAGCTTGCCACGGGGAGACTGCGCGGGCCGGTCGTCGATATGAGTGCGCGGTGCACTGGGTGCAAGTTAGCTCCGAGACGTTTTGTAAGTTTTTGTTTTGGAACTAGCGCCATAGTCAATTGATCGTTCACCGATCCCCGCATTCGCTCGGTTTTTTATAACAAGGCCCGGAGTATAACCCAAGCCTCGGTCGGTGGCAAGCAGAAAAAGAGAAAAAGAAACCTAATAATCCGTTATCAGAATCCGCGGTGTTGGTGGTTCTACAGGCCTTACGGGTCGATGCGCCACACTTCGATGCGTCCAAGTTCGTCGTGACCCCATGACCAAGGCAACATACCCCAGTTGTTCGAGAAGAATCCGGCGTGAGCATCTACGCTCAGCACGCGGCCGCCCGGTTCATCGAAAACCTGTCTTGAAACAAGCGTCTTCCGCGGGCGCAGCATATTCGCAAGCCGGCCTTGAAGTCCCACGACTACGACGTCGCCGGCAGCGGGAATCGCCTGCGTGTCAGTCATGGGTTTCGCCCCGGCTTGCATGGAGTACCATTGAAACCCCCAGGCGCCGTCCATCCAAACGCGGTTGCCCTGCCTCGCCTGCTCCGCGGCCGCAGCTCCGCCCTCGCGACCGATCTCGGCGAGCGAGGCGTTGGCACGAATGATCAGGACCCCAAGCACCAGTCCGCAAATGCCGACCACGCTGAGTAAAGCAACCTGCAAACGGTGTTGTTTATCGAAACGCCCGGCCCGCGCAATCAGGATAGCCATTGCAGGCGCTGCCGGCACAAGATACTTGGCTGGCAGGTGTTCGTAAGGTGCCGCCGCGGCTGCAATTAAGAGCCACACGCCGAGCGCTATCTGAGTCTTGTCCCTTCGCTCCCACCCGTCTACTACAATATCCAACAGCACCGCCGAGCCCAGAGACACCAACATCACATAGAGCACCACCCACCAACTCGAGCTTTGAGTATTGGTATTAAGGGCAAGCACGACGCCGAGCCCCAGTCCGATGCCCATCCCGCGCGACCAGAGGAAGCGTCGAAGTCCCATAAGCGGCCACAGCACTGCGAGCGGGAACGAAAGAACCCACTGGACCGGCACGTTTGCAAGGTTCGGCCAGAACGCAACGCCGCTGTGTTGCGACACCGTGGCGCCAGCCAAGTCTATTCCCGACCTGAGATCGCGCGTTGCGTAGTTGACCATCGCCAGAATCACCATCGCCATGACCAGCGGAGCGGCCGCACTGCGAACAAGGTCTCCCAGCCATTTCCACCGCTTCAGTTGCCAGCGCTCGTTGCTGATCATGAGCAACGCGCCGCAACCGTACACAAGCAGCACGTGAGGTCGAGAGAGAACGGCGAGAGCGAGGAAGAGCGCCGACAAGATCGCCGCAGACCAACGATGTTGCTGCCGCCAAGCAACCAGCCGCTCCAAACCCAGTACGGCGAATGTCATCGCTTCAACGTCAGGCATTGCGGTCGACGCCATGGCGATCACCGCGGGAGAGACCACGACTAACACCGCGGCGATCGCCGCCCGCGTGCGATCGAGCCCAAGCCTCATGCCAAGCATTGCCGTCGCGACAGCGCCAACCGCCAGAAACGTAGCCTGGATCAGATGAGCGATCCATTCCGCGCCGCCAAGCAGCACCGACGGCACAAGTAACCAGGCCATCACCGGACCGCTAACCATTCTGCTGGACAGTCGAATCGGTATTCCGTGAAAAACCATATCGAACGCGGTTGGATGAAGCGGGTCCTTGAGAAGGTGTTGAGCCTGCAATAGGAACGTCACATCGTCGATTGAGAACGCCTTCCAGAGAAAGGGCAGCAAGACCGCGAAAACGATCACCACGGCCGGCGCTGCCAAGACAGCGGCGGCGCGCCACGTCACGATAGTCCCCTCACGTCGCCAAGCCGTTAGTGGAGCGAGAGGACTGCTGCTCGCGCAGACCGATCCCCCGGCAATTCCTCGGTTATCTTTCATGACGCGGCTTCGGCAAGGCTTTCCGCGCATCCTGCACGGCGAGATGGATGTGGTTCTTGATATTCCAAACCATGCTCAAGCAAGGAGAGGGAGAGCCGCATTGAGCTACGAGGGGTCGCTGATCCAACCCATAAAAAGCAGCGTGCCCGTCTTGTTGTCCCTGATCGCGCAGAAGAATGGATGATCGACTATCATTCGGAAAGTCTTCCTTGGCTGCATCGCTGAGGTCAAAGTTACCTCAACCGACGTCGCCGCCGCAGCTTCAGTGCCTTCTTCGTTCACTTCCGCAAAGGTCTTGTGCTTCACTCGGCTGATGTACGCGTTCTCCTGCGTCTTTGCTATCCCCGAGAGGTCCGCTCGAACAGGATCAAATGCGATGCCCATTCCCAAAGCTTTCAGCGCGTCGTTAAGTAAGAGTTCATACTCGACCTTGAAGCGCGGCACGGCAATTTCGCCTTTCGTCTCTGCGAACTCTTTCATCCAAGCGTCCCAGTTTGTGGCGGTCAGCTTCTTTTGAAACTCGTCCAGGCTCGTCCCTTTCGCCGGAAGCAGGATGTACATGCTCACGCGGCCTTCGCCATAAGGCAGACTCACCGCTTGAAAGCCCGCGCCTTCGTAATAGCTGTAGGTTCCTGATTGATGCATCATCGGAACGCGCTTCTGTTGGGCGGCGCCCGTAGTGAAGTCGTCGTCTTTGGTCTTAGCCTTATCAAACTCGGCCTGCCACTTTCCTTTGAAGTAGATCGCGTTGATCAGGAACAGAATGGACTGCGGGTCGATCTGATCCACGATGTCGCGGATCTTGCCTTTGGTCTTATCAGCGACCCACGAGTTGATCGTCGCCGGAGCGCTTGCGCTCAAGAAGTCGAGCGTTGTGACTTCGGCTCCATAAAACTGTTTGTTCCTCTGAATGAAATCGGGATTGAAGGTTACGTCCTTCCTCGCCCACAGCGAGTTTGCGATGTTTAGCTCGACTTTTGGATCGGGGGTCTCAAGCGCTTGCCTCAACTGAGCATAAGCCCTATTCAGCTCGGCGTGATTCATTCCCTGAATCTCGAGCGCGCGTTCCATCGCTTGCTTGGTTTCTCCGACCGCGCCGTTGTAAGTCATCGCAATCGCAAGCCCGACGCTTGCGGGAGAAATGAAAACGTTCTTTCCCGCGCTCTGCTTGAGTACTTCCGAATAGAGCTTGAACCCAAATCTGGTGTTCGCCGCAACGAGCCGACTGTCAACCGTGCCGTTCGTCGGCTTGTTCTTCTCATCTTCCATTGTTGCGTTGTTGTTCGAAGGTTGATTGTTATTCGTCACGCTCGATTGAGTGACCCCGGAGCACCCGATCAAAGCGAGAAGCACCAACGCGATCAGCGCTTTGCCGAGTTCCCGGAAACGATACGGTTTCATTCTATACCTTCCTCTTCTGTTCAGCGATCAGATGATTTAGTGATGCCTTTGGCAATACGACGGATGCCTTCTTCGATCAACGGCGGTTCGATCGAGAATGACAATCTCAAGAAGCCTTCGCCTTCGGATCCGAACGCTGATCCGGGCACGGTGATTACTCGCTCGTCGAGCAGCGCCATCGCAACTTCCATCGACGGCCCGTACCGCCCGACATCCAGCATTATGTAGTATGCGCCTTCGCCTTGAACGTACGGAAGCCGAAGCTCTCTCTCGATAGCGGAAGCCATCACGTCGCGACGCCGTTTCAACTCCTCGCGCATCGCCGCTGTTGCGCGGCGGCCTTGGGCTGTGAACCCGGCTACCGCAGCTCTTTGAGTCACCGCCGATACGCAAGAGGAGATATATTGATGCATAACCGTCACATGCTCGATCACTTTCACGGGTCCGATCGCCCAGCCTATCCGCCAGCCGGTCATGCTCATCATCTTCGAAAGGCCGGAAACAATGATCGCTCTCTCGTAGAACTCTGAAATCGTCGCGGGGCGATGATCGATATACAAATCACGATAAATCTCATCGGCGAGCACGTATGCACTTGATCCCGCGAGTCGCTCGGCTATGAACAGCAAATCGTCGCGCGAGATCACTCGGCTCGTCGGATTCGACGGCGAGTTCAAGACTACAAGCTTAGTCTTGTCAGTCACTGCGCGCGCGAAGTTGTCGCGATCAAACTCAAACCCCCGAGCGGCAGGAGTCGCGTAGTAGCGCACATCAGCGCCCGCGATCCGTGCGATCGCCGGATAGGCGATGTAACCGGGATCCGGGAGCAGCGCTTCATCGCCGGGACCGAGCAGAGTCATCATCGTTGCGAAGATGGCTTCCTCAGCACCCGTGGTCACGCAAACAGAATTGGCGGTGAACCGACCCGACTGCCCCTCGCTGTGATACGCGGCGATCTTTACGCGGAGCTCCGGTATTCCTTCATTGGAGGTGTACGCGATGCGTCCTTCACGAATGAATCGCACAGCTTCGCGGCGGACGACTTCGGGTGTTGGAAAGTCAGGCTCGCCCAGACCGAGATTGATCGAGCCCGACGGCGCGCTGTCGTAGAGCAAGCGCGTCGCGCTCTTGTGAATGTTTCGAAGTCGTTCGACGGGTGTGAA
>DATFWM010000593.1:0-3015 GCA_035259295.1 Blastocatellia bacterium
GAACCCGTGCGCGTCAAGCACCGGATCAGCGAAACAGTGTTTTTCGAGGCGGCACAGTCTTTCGCCCCTGCCGGGGCTTGCGGGATGACGTCTGCCGCTTCCCACGTCTCCCGACGTGGGCTATCTTCCTTCGCCACTCCGTGGCTGACTCTTGGCGCAACGTTACCTCGCCTGCCTGGCTGTGGTTGCGAGCTACCAATGCAAGACGATCTTTCCAACTGCTCTTCGCGAAGCCAGAAACTCCATCGCGTCGGCGACTTGCTCCATGTGGTAACGGCCACCGATCACCGGCTTAAGCGTTCCGCTCTCATAAAGCTGCATCAACTCGTTCCAGCCCTGTTCGATCTTCGCTGGATTGTTGTGACGATACGATCCCCAGTGAAGCCCGACCACGCTGTAGTTCTTTATCAGGATGTGATTCGAGACGAAGCTGGAAAACTTTCCGCTGGTGAAGCCGATCAGCACCAGCCGTCCTTCGAAGGCGACGCACTTGGTGCTGCGTTCGCCGATCTCGCCTCCAACTGGATCATAGATTACATCGGCGCCCCGTCCGCCAGTCTCGCGCTTGACCGCTTCCACGAAGTCTTCGCTCTGATAATTCAGCACAACGTCAGCGCCGTGCTCGCGAACGAGAGCGAGCTTGTCATCCGAGCCGACGGTGCCGATGATCTTTCCGGCCCCGAGCGCCCGAGCGATTTGAACTGCCGCGAGCCCGACTCCGCCGGCGGCCGAGTGAATCAAAACCGTTTCCTCTTTTTTAAGAGCGCCTCGATAAGCAAGGCCGAAGTAAGCAGTCTGATAGACGAGCGGAAACGCTGCGCCTTCTTCATCGCTCATCGAGAACGGTTTGGGGTGTGTGTGACCCTCCTCCGCGATCGCGTACTCAGCGAACCCGCCCATCGCGACCTGCGCGATGACGCTTTGTCCTTCGAAAAATTTGCTGCCATCGGCGCCGACTGTTTCGACCGTGCCGGCGATTTCAAAGCCGGGCGAAAACGGCAACGGCGGTTTGAGCTGATATTTACCGGCGATGATCAACAGATCCGGAAAGTTCAAACCGGCGGCGTTGACGCGAATCAGAATCTGGCCGGCATTGGGCTCGGGCCGCGGGACTTCCTCGATCACCAGATCACGCGGCCCGCACCACTCCTGTGCGCGAATCGCTTTCATTCCGCTTGCTCCTCGAATAAGTTGTTATAATCTCAAGGAAAGTTTGAAATGTCTATGGGCTTCACGATTCAGTCGGGACGGATTGACGACCTCGACTCGCCCGAAGCGCACATCGCTTTCATTCGCGCACAGTGGCGCGACTTCGCCGCATTCGCGTGGGAGAAGTATTCGAGGGAAGGTCGCGGCGCTGTGGTCGTCGATTTGCGCAAAGCGTCCAAGTCCGGCGCCAGTCTCCAGGTTCCTACCTATTACATTGCCGACGGCAGCGAGCGTTTATCCATTCGCGGCGGCTGGCCGAGCGAAGAGATCGCGGAAGTGATCAACGACTACGATCCGGAACAAGATGTTGTGTTCATATTCCTGCGGCTCGTCGGCGACGTGTTTCATTACAATGTGTCTGACGAGTTGACGCCGCCTCAGGCGCACGCGGCCACGCGAGAGCAGGCCAAACCGAATTAGCATCGCAGGCGCGTCGCAAACCTCATCTGAGATTGAATTCGATTTCAACATTGCTCAGCCAATATGAGACGGGCCGGCCATTTTTCATCGCAGGAGCGAATCTCATCTGGTACGCGGCACGAACCGCCTGTTCGTTCAGGCCATCCGGCAGACCGCGGGTGATGCGAACCTCTCTCACCGTACCACGCTCGTCAACCAACACTCGCACGCGCACGACGCCCTGCACTTTGTTCTTGCGAGCTTCTTCCGTATAGAGCGGCCGCGGTTCATTCAACAGGATGGGTCGCGTGTCCACCACAGGTTGCGACGCTTCGCGCTTCGGCGTTCCTGCGATGTGAAACTCTCCGCCGTTCGTGTTTCCACCGTGGCCGAGACCGTAACCAGGACCTTCGCAGGGGCCGATTCCTCCTTGGCCTCCTGTCCCGATCCCTCCATCCAAGCCTGGTCCTGGCGAAGGCGGACCATTGACGCCATCGGGCAATCCGGTTACGCCCAGATCATCATGCTTGACTTGAATTCGCGGATCACCCATAAGAGCCTCGATCACCGGCAAATTCGGCAGGTTGAGTTGTTGCTCAGGTCGGGGCGTCACGATTGGTTTCATTGAGAATTCGGGGACCTCTCCGGCCGATGGGGGCTGCTCCTTCTTGCGTCCGCCACCACCGCCGCCTGCCTGGTTATCGTCCTCGGGCATTTCAGCCTTTGGTGAATGCGGAGACCAGCAAATCAAGGTCCCACGCTCTTTATCGACCGCGACGGGTGGATGATGAGCCAACGACGAAAGTATCAGCACACAAAGAAACGCTACTGCGTAAAATGAGAGGCCGACCGCCAGTCCCGACCTGAGCAAGGACTTGCGATGGCGTCCACCAGCGTCACCTCTTAACGCGCATGTGATAAACAGAAGTGGGTCTTCGCGGAACTCGCGACAGGCCTCCTTCAATTCATCTCTCATCCGGGTGATCACACACGGCTGATTGAGCGTCGATACAAACAAAGCATCATTGTACATGTTCTCTCCGTGGCCCCGGCACACCTCGGCACGGGTTAGCTCAACCGGGCGCAAGAATCTCTTGAGAGGAAGAACCCTCTACCATCTTGTTGTTGCCTTTAAGAATGTCGCCAGTCGGTGAACTTGCAGGTTAAGATAATCACTTGAACTCGAGGCCGCAGTTCAAGCATCTGTGCGGATCTTTGATCAACAAGAACAGCAGCGTCAGCAGGCAGGTGAACGGCGCGCCGATCACAGCGACCAGGATCGCCCATAGCGGCACAGTGCCTTTGACCACACTTGTGGAATTGCAACGGGGACACTGCATCGGCGGTACAACGGTCCGCGCGGCCGGCGGAGGTGGAGGCGTCCCGTAACCCGTGGGAGGATGGTAA
>DATFWM010000594.1:0-14067 GCA_035259295.1 Blastocatellia bacterium
GGCCTTTCAAGCTTTTCGGAGTGCTAATGCGAACACTTCTGCCAGCGCTTCTGATCTGGCTCCTTGCCCCAGCCATCATCGCCCTGGCCCAGGAGGCGCCGAAAGCCGCCGCCACGAACCCTGATAATCCGATCAGCTCATCCAATAAGCTCGCTTACAGCTTTATGAAGTTTGTGCTGCTTCGCTCGGCCGAAAAAATGCCCGAGGAGCATTACAACTTTAAGCCCACCTGGGTGGTCCGCAGCTTTGGCAAGTTCGTTGGGCATGTGGCTGATTCACAGTACTACTTTTGTTCCCGGGCGCTTGGCGAGAAGAATCCTGCCCCGAACATCGAGCAGACCAAAACCTCGAAAGCCGATTTGATCGCGGCACTAAAAGAATCCTTCGCCTACTGTGATAAGGCCTACAACCGGATGACCGACGCGGAGGCTGCTCAGATGACGAAATTCGGCGGACTCGATATACCGAAACTGTTCGTGCTGACTGCTAACAATCTGCACACTGCGGAACACTACGGCAACCTTATCATCTACCTGCGGATGAAGAACATCGTTCCTCCAAGCACCGAGGGGGGCTTCGACCCGCGGGCGACTAAATAGTCTGCGCTTGGGCCGGCCCCGGGTCGGCCCAGGCTTTCATTGTCAGTCAACTCACATAAGACGGGCTTCGCCGGGATGCCTTCTCTCCCCACCGAGCTGCGCAGCTCGATGATTACGCATACTCGCATCACATGATCCTTGCCTCAGCACTGCTCGTTGGTGACCGTCGACTGTCTCGTTTTCACGTCGACCGTCTCGCCTCGAGTTCCGGGCGAACGTCGACAACAAAGATGGGCTCTCGCCCGGGCGTTTGACTCGGTGGGCGTGTCTTCGAGTTGAAATTGGCAATGAAGCTAGATAAGGTGACGTTGGGTAAACGGCTTGTGCACCTGCGAGGCTCGACGACTTGCAGTCTTCCTTACTGTTCACTGCCCTGCTGAAAGGTGGACGTTTGGCGCGCACGAAAGAGGAGGGATAAGGTGAAAAGAAAGTGTTTGGATAAGCGTTCATTAGCTTCGGCTTCGAAGTTTGTGATCATCTCTGTTCTCGCGGTGTTCCTGTTGGGATTTGCCGCTCGCCGGGCAGCGCCGCAAACTAATCGCCCTGTGTCGGGCGATTGGGATCGGGAAGGCGCAGCCAAGTACTTGGACGATCGGATGGATATCTGGTTTGCTAACGCCAAGAAGCTCCAGACTGGCCAGTCGGAAACGTCCTGCGTTTCCTGTCATACGACGGTCCCTTACGTGATGGCCAGACCAGTACTCAGGGCGGCGATGCGTGTGAACACCGCAACTCCCCAGGAGCTGAGACTGATTGAGGAAACCAGCCGGCGAGTGGGGAGCTACGAGACTAAGCGGCCGCTCTATGACCATAACGAGAGCAAGCAAGCGGAGTCACGTGGGACCGAGGCGGTGCTCAACGCGCTGATCCTCGCGAGCGCAGACGCCGCGCAGGATCGGCGAGAGCCAAGCGCTGCGACCCAACAAGCCTTCAAGCAGTTGTGGGAGACACAACGTTCGGACGGGGCGTGGGACTGGCTCGACTTCGGGCTTGAACCGTTCGAGACCGTCGACGCCGCATACTTTGGCGCCACTCTGGCTGCGTTGGCTGTCGGAGCCGCGCCAGGCCCTTCTATCAGCCTCGCCGCCGAGACGAAGACAGGCGTCAAGAAGCTGCGCGAGTATCTGAAGGAGACGTACGCCGCACAAAGTCTCTTCAATCGCACTTGGCTGCTGTTGGCCTCGACCCGTTTGAATGACTTGCTGACCAGCGCGCAGCGCATAGCCCTGATCACAGAGATTCAAAGCAAGCAACGTGACGATGGAGGATGGGCTCTGGAATCTCTCGGTGCATGGAGGTGGAGCAAGAAGGCCGCGCCGTTTCGGGCGCCCGGAACCCCGGATGCCGCATCGCTCGCGAAATCGGACGGTTACGGCACCGGTTTGGTGGTGTACGCGCTCAAGCTGGCCGGCTTGCCAGTCGGTCACCCTTCTGTGAGCAAAGGCTTGCAATGGCTCCGGGCTAACCAGCAAGCCGTGCAGGTCAGTCAACACACCTGGATGGCGTGGCGCGCGCATTCACTTAACTTCGATCGCGAACACGGCGGCGATAAAGGAGAGCCGTGGCGGCGGATGTTTATGTCGGATTCGGCAACGGCTTTTGCGGTGCTGGCATTAGTTTCGTCGAATTAAGGAGGTGAGGATCCGATGGCGTTCTCGTTATCATGGCTGCCGGATGTGCTCAAAAACGCTGGCCTCAAAGTGGAGTTGGTTAAAGGCTGGGAAGATCGAGGCCGAGGCGACGTCGGGGAAATCCTCGGTGTTCTTTGTCACCACACTGCCGGACCAAAAACCGGAAACATGCCGAGCCTCGACATAATCGTCAAGGGAAGGAGCGATCTGCCCGGGCCTCTCGCTCAACTCGGGCTTGGCCGAGACGGCACGTATTTCGTCATCGCTGCGGGCAGGTGCAGTCACGCGGGAAAGGGTAATTGGAAAGGCATCACTAACGGTAATACAAACCTCATCGGCATCGAGGCAGAAAATACTGGGCTGCCAAACGATTCTCCATGGCCCAAAGTGCAAATGGATGCCTATCACCGGGGAGTCGCGGCTATTCTGACTCACATCGGGCAAGGTGCCGAGTTTTGCGCCGGGCATAAGGAGTATGCCCTGCCGCCAGGTCGCAAGAGCGATCCCAATTTTGATATGGTCCCGTTCCGGGAAGCCGTAGCGGCAATCATGAGTGGCGCCGCTCCTGCGGCCGAACTGATCCCGCCCGCGGAGTCCGCGCCGCAAGCGGCAGTGGCGCCCGATCGACCCACAATTCGCCTTGGCGCAACTGGTGATCTGGTCAAACAAGTGCAAGCGAAAGTTGGAGTCACGGCCGACGGCAACTTCGGACCAAAGACCGAAGACGCGGTTCGCGCTTTCCAACGTGATCACGGTCTTGTGCCAGACGGGGTCGTCGGGCCGGGTACGTGGGCGGCTCTTGACGCCGCTTGATGGACACACTGAAGGCTCTCGGAGGAATCACATGAAGTTTGCGCGCGTCGTTGTCGTGCTCGTCTTGTTTTCCCTTCTTGCGATTGGCAAATCGTCCTCCCAGACTCCAAGCTCTGCTCAGAAGAAAGATTCTAAAACGGAGCAGAAGAAGTATCCTGCGTTGCCTAGCGAAACGCCGCAGCAGTTTCAGCCGATGACCGATAGCTTCGATTACGTCAAACGCGACGTGATGATCCCGATGCGTGATGGAGTAAAGCTGCACGCCGTGATCATTGTGCCCAAAGGCGCGAAGAATGCGCCGATCCTTCTAACTCGCACGCCGTATAACGCGGCCGAGCTTACGAGCCACGCTCAAAGCCCACACCTTGGGCCGATCTTAAACGGCTACGACAACGCCACTGAGGTGATCGTAGAGGGCGGCTACATCAGAGTTGTAGAGGACGTGCGCGGGAAATACGGTTCGGAGGGCGATTACGTGATGAATCGTCCGTTGCACGGGCCGCAAAACCCGACGCCTGTCGATCACGCTACCGACACTTACGACACGATCGATTGGCTGGTGAAGAACATTCCAGAGAGCAACGGCAAGGTCGGAATCCTCGGCATCTCCTACGACGGATTCCTTCCGCTTATGGCGCTAGTCAATCCGCATCCGGCGCTCAAGGTGTCTGTGCCGATGAACCCGATGGTCGACGGTTGGATGGGGGATGACTGGTTTCACAACGGCGCGTTCCGACAGCAGAACATGCCTTACATTTACGAGCAGGTCGCGACGCGCTCGAACGAAGCCAAGTGGTGGACGAGTCACTTCGACGATTACGACATGTACATGCAAGCCGGGTCGGCGGGCGAGCTTGGTCGTCAGCGCAGTCTCGAGCAAGTCGGCTTCTGGCGAAAGCTGCTCGAGCATCCCAGCTACGACGCTTTCTGGCGCGATCAGGCGGTCGACAAGATACTGGCAACCCAACCGCTGAAGGTTCCGGTGATGCTCGTCCACAGCCTGTGGGACCAGGAAGATATTTACGGCGCGATCGCAGTGTACAAAGCGATCAAACCGAAAGACACCGGAAACGAAAAAGTGTTTCTGGTCTTCGGTCCGTGGCATCATGGGCAAGAGATTTACGAAGGCAGCTCGCTGGGCGCAATGAAGTTTAACAGCGACACGTCGCTTTATTTTCGTAAAGAGATTCTACGTCCGTTCCTCGATCAGTATCTCAAGGACGGCGCGCCGAAAGCAGACCTCGCGCCGGTGATTGCATTCGAGACCGGGACGAATACTTGGCGGCATCTGCCTGCGTGGCCAGCCGGTTGCGCGAGCGGCTGCACCCTGCGAGCTACGCCGCTGTATCTCACAGCAGGTCTGAAACTTAGTTTCACCGCGCCGAAGTCTGGCGACGCGGCCTTTGATGAGTACATCTCTGACCCATCAAAGCCGGTGCCTTTCCGTGCTCGTCCAATTCAGCCGGTCGGTTACGCAGCTGGGATGACCTGGTCGCAGTGGTTGGTGGAGGATCAACGAGAAGCATCCGGCCGCCCCGACGTGGTAGCGTTCATCTCTGACGTGTTGAGCGCGCCGATGAAGATCAGCGGTCAGCCGATTGCAAATCTAATTGCTTCGACTAGCGGTACTGACTCCGATTGGGTCGTCAAGCTCATCGATGTTTATCCCGATGAGGTAGCGAGCCAGCCTCAGCTGGGCGGTTATCAACTGATGGTCTCGGCGGACATTTTTCGTGGACGTTATCGCGAGAGTCTGCAGACGCCCAAACCTATCGAATCCGACAAGCCGTTGCTGTATCGCTTTGCGCTGCCGACCGCGAACCACGTCTTCCTTCCGGGTCATCGCGTGATGGTGCAGGTGCAATCGAGCTGGTTCCCGTTGTATGACCGGAACCCACAAACGTTCGTTGCGAATGTCTTCTGGGCCAAGCCCGGAGATTACCGAAAAGCGGTCCAGCGAGTGTACCACGCTCCCGGGCAGACGAGCTTCGTTGAGCTGCCTCTGGTCAGTTTGCATTGAGGTCGCACTGCGTCTCGATAGTCAGGTTGACGCACGCTCCGAGTGCAACTAGCATACCCGCAACACAAACAACACAGCGAATTTTCTACAATTACAAGGAGAATTGCGTATGAAAGGCGAAAATGAAAACGGCACTGACAGGCGCACTTTTCTAAAGGCGGCATCGGCGGCTGGCGCTGGACTGTTAATTATCAAACCGGAGTCAGTCGTTGGAACTCCGGCGAACTCCGCAGTAGCCTTCGGGATAATCGGGTGCGGCGGACGCGGCTCTGCGGTGGCGTCAGAGTTCGTCAGAAGCACAGACGCGAGAGTTGTCGCGCTGGCAGATCTCTTTGATGATCGCTTGAGCGCCGCAAGAGATCGCTTTGATAAGATGGCTGAAGATAGAGGGCAGGGAAAGATTTCGTCGTCGCAAATCTTCAAGGGTAGCCGCTCATACGAGAAGCTCGTTCAGTCTCCTGTCGATGCCGTTATCATTTCGAGCCCTCCCTATTTTCATCCCGATCATTTTGAAGCGGCGGTCGCGGCGGGCAAGCATGTCTATCTTGAAAAACCAGTAGCAACCGATCTGCACGGCTGCAAGCGGATACAGAAGGCCGGAGAGCGCGCTCAGGGCAAAATCACCGCGCATGTTGGGTTTCAAATCCGGTACTCTCCACCAGTTCGCGAATGGGTTCAGAGAGTGCAGGACGGGGCCATAGGCGATATTGTGTGCGCTCAATCTTACTATTATTCGGGCGACCTTGCTCGCAAAGCAAAGCCTGGAATGTCACCGCTCGAAACGAGGATTCGCAACTGGGTTTTCGATAAAGCATTGTCGGGCGACATCATCGTGGAGCAGAACATACATATCATCGACGTGGCCAACTGGGTGTTGAAGTCGCATCCTATGAGGGCCGCAGGCACGGGCGGCAGGAAGGCACGGACGGATGTCGGAGATGTTTGGGATCATTACGTCACGACCCTTTACTACCCAAATGATGTGCAGGTGAGCTTCAACTCCACGCAGTTCTCTAAGGGCTGGGGCAGCAATGGCATGCGCCTGTTTGGAACCAAAGGCACTGCCGAATGGCATTACAGCGGAGGCGCTCGCATCCTCGGCGAAAACAAGTGGGATGCAGATGTGAATAACACCATAGAAAAAGGTCTGTCGGAGAAATCGAAGGCGTTCGTTGAAAGCGTCCGCGGCAGCAAGCTTGAAAACCAGATCGGTCAAGGCGCGGAAAGCACTTGCAGCACTATCTTGGTGAGGACTGCGGCGTACGCGGGCAAAGAGAAAGCATGGGACAAGGTGGTGAAAGACGACACCCGATGGGACGTGAAGCTGAATCTTGACGCGCTTGTATAAATCAGACCATAGAGGTGCTGAATGGATACTAATCTGAATAGACGAGATTTTTTGAGGCTGGCCGGCGCAGCAACGACGAGCGCGTTGCTGTCAGGAGCAAAGACTCATGCTTCGCCCGTGAGAGCCACAGCCGGGCCGCTCAAGAAAGCTGTGTTAATCAGCATGTTGCCGAAAGAGATGAGCTATCTTGATCGCTTCAAGCTGGCGGTTGACGTCGGCTTCGAGGCGATGGAAGCGCAGACCATCACTGATCCGAAAGAGGCCGACGCGATAAAAGAAGCGGCAAATAAAGCGAGCCTTCGCATCCATTCCGTGATGAACATGGATCATTGGAAGTACCCGCTTTCGAGCGCCGACCCTGAAGTGGTAGCGCGCAGTATGAAAGGAATGGAGACGTCGCTGCGCAACGCAAAGCTTTGGGGAGCGGATGCGGTGCTGCTTGTTCCTGCCGTCGTGAATCCGCAGACTCGCTATCAAGATGCTTACACCCGCTCGCAGGTGCAGATCAGAAAGCTGATTCCTCTTGCGAAAGAACTCGGCATCATCATCGCAGTCGAAGAGGTGTGGAACAAGTTTCTGCTAAGCCCCATTGAGTTCGCTCGTTACGTTGACGAGTTCAAGAGTCCCTGGGTGAGGGCATATTTTGATGTCGGCAACGTGGTTTTTTACGGCTACCCGCAGGACTGGATTCGCACGCTCGGCAAGCGAATCGTGAAGTTCCACATCAAAGACTTCAAGTATGAGAACAACACGACAAAATGGATGCCCCTGCTCGAAGGAGCCATTGACTGGCGCGACGTCCGCAAAGCGATAGCGGAAATAGGCTACAGCGGATACCTGACTACGGAGCTCTCGCCGCCTAAAGAAGGGCACGAGGCATGGCTGCGCGATGTGTCCGCGCGGGTGGATAAGATTCTTGCAGGCGAATGAGCTCTGATTCCAAGTGGAGTTCAAACGTATTGTATTGTGATGCCGGCTAATATGTGTTGTCACCCTTCAGCATCACCGGCAGCGTCTTCAACATGATCTTGAGGTCCAGCCACGGCGACCACTTCTCGATATAGAAGACGTCGAGCCGAACCATCTCTTCGAAGTGCAGCCGATTCCTTCCGCTCACTTGCCACAGCCGCTGTCGGCAGAATCGTCGAACGTGGCTCAACCGGCTGTCCGCTCTTCAGCCTTTGTTTTCTTGTCGCTGCTTTCCTTCTTCGGTACTTCAGGCGCGGTGAAATCCGGCAGTGGGTCGCCCCAGATGTAATGATTGAACCACGCTAGATTATGTTGCATGACGGCGCGCATAGATTTTGGTTTCGTAATCCCGTGGCCGAAACCTTTGTAAACGACCATCTCGACTTTCACACTGCGATCTTCCAAACCTTGTCGCAGTTCGAAAGCGTTCGCGATGGGCACGCGGCGGTCGAGTTCGCCATGTTGAATCAGCGTCGGCGTCTTTGCGTTCTTGATATAAGACATAGGCGATGTTTTTTGATAGATCGCAGGATCTTCCGCCGGGTTGTTGCCAAGATAATTGATTGTGAATGGCGTGATGTCTGTGTTGTAGTAATAAGTGGCCCAATTCGAGATGCCCGCGCCAACTGAAATCGCCGCGAACCGATCAGTCGAAGTCGTCAGGAACGCCGAGATGTATCCGCCCTGGCTCCAGCCCATACACGCGACTTTGCTTCGATCAACCCAACCTTTCGAAATCAAATAATCGACACCCGACAGAACGTCCCATGCATCGCCGACGCCGAGGTTGCGCATGTTCAGTTTGCGAAACTTTTCGCCGTAGCCGGCGCTGCCGCGATAATTCACCTTCAGAATCAGTGCCCCGCGTGCCGCCCAAATGTCCGATGGATAGTAGCGAGCGTCAGGAGTCAAGAGCAAAGGCCGATCAATACCAGTCGGTCCACCATGGATGATGCACAGCAGCGGATACTTCCTAGCGGGATCAAAATCCGCGGGCCTGATTACCACGCCTTCGATAGTCGTGCCATCCGTGCTTTTCCATGAAATTACTTCGCGCGTGCCGAGCCCAAACTGCTTCGTTTGCTCGGTGAAGTCGGTCAGCTTGCGTTGCGAGAAGTTATGAATGGACGAAACAAACACTTCATTCATGCTTGTCGGCGATCCGGCCGCGAAAGCGACGCGGTCTCCCGTCCGTGCGATGGAGAATGAACCAGCCATCAGCTCGTCAGGCTTGGAAACGCGGACAATCCTCGCGGTAGCCGGATCGACGCGAAACAGATGCGAAGCCGTCTTTTGTAAGCTAGTAAAATAGATGCCGTCGGATTTCCATTCCAGCAATCCGGGGCTCTCGTCGAAGCTGTCCGTTATCGATCGCGGGGCACCACCTTCCGCTGAAACGATAGCCAATCGCGAGTTACTGGCGTAATACAAAGTTTTTCCCATTGCCGAAACAAACACGATTTGCTTTCCGTCAGGCGAGAAGCGCGGATTGTTGTCGGGACCAGGCTGTGAAACGATCTTTCTTACCGAGTCGTCGCGGAGATTGAGCAGATAGATGTCCGAAGTCACACCTTGGATCAAATCAGGATTGACCGTGGCGCTGAAGACGATGCTTGAGCTGTCTGGCGACCATGAAAATGAATCGACGCTGAAATCTTTTTTCTTCGTGCGTTGCTTTCCCACCAGGGGTGCCTTCATTGCTTCCGCCACGTCGATCGTCCAGATATGAACGTAGCTGTAACCTTCGCGCACCACGTCGTAATCCCCGAAATATTCTTTGCGATCCTTGAGCGGCTGCGACGTTGGCTCAGTAGCGGAGTAGGCGATCGTCTTGCCGTCTTCCGACCAGGCAAAGTTATTAATCGCGGCTTCAGACCTGGTAAGTTGTTGCGCCTCGCCGCCAGTCGGATTGATCAGAAAGATTTGGTTCTTATCGTCGATGCGGTTGCTGAGAAAAGCGAGCGATTGTCCATCGGGCGACCAGCGCGGATTCGTCGAAGACCTTTCGCCGCGCGTAAGTTGAAAACTCTTGCCGCCGTCGCTATTAACCAGCCAGATCTGAGTGATGAAAGCGTCCTGCTTGAAATCGCCATAGTTGACAGTGTACGCGATCCATTTTCCGTCCGGCGAAATCTGGGTGCCGCCGGCGAATTTGATCGTCAGCAGATCGTCAATGGTCGGAACACGGCGAAGGTGGCCGTCGTCTGGAGATGCGACAACAAGAGTCGCTAAAGCAAGTACCGTTAATGAAGCAGCAAATCGTTTAATCATCATGATCGATGCCTTTCAGAAAGTCTCTTTTAATCGCAAAGGGCACGGGGGTTTCGCAACTATCTGCTTCCATTCCAATCGATCTCATCTGCGTCAAGACGAGGTCACCGGTCGACGTCGCAACCAAGACTCGTTGTTTTGGTGTGCTCCTTCAAGCGCATTCCAAGCAACGCCGACAGTTTCACTTGGAGACTCGCAGATTGGCGAAGTGCGCGACCGTTCCCGGCCCAATCGACAGAGCAATCTGGCCCCGGCTTTGCCCAAGTTTCAGATCATTGACCACCAAGACAGGTTGCGGTGCGTCATGCACGTACAAACGCGCTTTGTCGCCGCGGGCCTCGATCTTCATCTTTGTCCACTCGCCGGGCACGAGGTCCACATAGCTCTCGTATTTCTCCGGGAACTCCTTGCGCAATCGGAACCAGGGGAAGTCAGGGAAAGAGACGTACTGAACCGAATGGTTACGCCGCACCTGATCCTCGGCACGTCCATTCGTCGGGCGCAGGTAAAAGCATTCATACTTTGTGGCGACATTTGAGGCATCTTTTGCCGCATCTGGTACAACGCGGAACGCCACGCCGACGAACCCCCTCGCCCCTTCTCCTGCATTGGGGCCGGGTTCGCCCGTCAACTCGATTTCGATCACGCCGTCCTGGAATTCGGTCTTGCTCAGGATGAGGAGCCGATCCATGCCTCCAGCGCTTGCCGGAGCAATGTCAATCACACGCAACGCTCTTCGCCCCTTGTACGTCACCCACTCCGTCTTCACGTTGCTCGGCTGCAGCTTGAGATCATCCATTGGAATCGTTCCGGTCTTGACCTGTGTGAAACCCGTACCCAACGCCATTATCAAAACAGCGATTAAGACAAATAAGGGTTGTTTCACAATCATAATAGTGCCTTTCTCTTTATCACCGAGAGACATTCTGCTCGCTTGCATCTCGATCACAGCCAAATGTAGCAGTAATGAGCAAGACTAAGCGCAAGCTGTTCTTGTTAAGCATACACGACCTGCTTTCCCGTAAGGCAAGGGCCTAGTATGTGTTATCACCTTTCAGCATCACCGGCAGCGTCTTCAACATGATCTTAAGGTCCAGCCACGGCGACCAGTTTTCGATATAGAAGACGTCGAGCCGAACCATCTCTTCGAAGTGCAGCCGGTTCCTTCCGCTCACTTGCCACAGTCCGGTTATGCCGGGACGCACATGGAACCGTGTCCGGTGCCAGTCCTTGTAATGCCGCACCTCATATGGGATCGGGGGCCGCGGGCCGACAATGCTCATCTCTCCCATCAGAACGTTGAAGATTTGCGGCAACTCGTCGAATGAGTAGCGCCGCATCCACGCGCCGATTCGGGTCAATCTCGGATCATCCCTGAGTTTGCCGTAAATCGGTTCGTCGGGGGTGCCCTGGTTTGCGTCTTCGCCGTTGATCGTGCGACGCATCAACTCGCGATGCGCCTGATCGTCCAGGCCGTCGATCATAGAGCGAAACTTGATCATCAGGAAGACTCTGCCGTCGATGCCCACTCGCTCTTGCTTGAGAAACACCGGTCCGCGCGATTCCTTCTTGATCAGAATCGCGAGCGCTGCCCAGAACGGCCAGGTGAGGAGCAGCAGCCCGATCGACACGATGACATCCATTCCCCGCTTCACCAGTCGCTGCGATCCGCGCAGCGGCTCTTCATAAAGCTTGATCATCGGAAGCGACCCGATTGTCGCGATCTCGGTCTTTCCAGGCAGGCAGTCGAAAAGGTTCGGTATTACACGATACTTGATGTGATGATCGCGCCCGCACTCCATCAGAACTTCGAACATCTTGCGCGGGTTGATGCGAGTGTCGGTGATCAATACCTCTTCGACGCCGTATCGCTTAACTAGCGCCGGTAGATCGTCGAAGCCTCCGAGCATCCTCACGCCGTAGCTTCTGATCGCCGACGCGTCTTCGTTCCCGCGCGCAGTGACCGCACCCAGCAGCTTGTAGCCGAGACGACGCTTCTCGGAGATTTCGGAGACGCACACCTGCGCCATCTCGCCACAGCCGACGACCACCGTTGAAATCAGATTTCCTTCAAGCGAGCGATAAATGATCTGGATCACACGGACGATTGAACGTATAACCCATAACCCGACAATTGAAATCAGCCAGTAGTAGACGAACACAAGGCGCGAGTAAGAAAAATCCAGCAGCACCAGGCGGCCTTCGCGATAGGAAAGCCCCTGACGAAACAGGAACGCGATCAGCACAAGCACCAGAGAAGCGAGCGTCGACGCGCTGATTATCTTCGCCAAATCATTGCCAAACGAGAACTCTCCTCGCAGCTTGTACAACCCGCACCTTCTCAGCATGTAGGCGCTCACGACCGGGACGAACAACAAAAAAGCGAGATAGGGCTCGAATTCGTTAACTACGCCGATGGGCCACGAGGACTTTCGCGGCCGCCAGATGAATAAGTCGGTGTGCTGTCGAAGCTTGTATGAGATGACAAACGCCGCGACCGAGAGAATTATGTCGAGCAAGACCAATACGGTCACTGGGACTGCTGTCGCGAGCGGGCTTCGCTTGCGGGCTTCGGCTTTGATCGCGCGTCGAGCTACGGTAGCTGCATGTTCAGACATTTTCGCTCATCCGATTTTGGGAGAGTCCTCAAATACTCGATGGTGTAAGCGGGGAGAGCGGAATTCCTGAAAAGAATGCATGAACCATCTCATCGCTCGGCTCGCCAGCGAGTTGGCGTGAGGTATCACGTTATCAATTCGATTTAGTTATTTACGCCCTGCGCTCCACCGTGGACATCGAGCGGATGCAGCGAGTCATGATAGTACCGAGGTGAGGGGTTAGCAAGGAAGAATCGGCGGTTCTAACCTTGAGTTCGGCGAGAGTGGGTCACTACTTTCAACCGCAAGTTTATTGCGCTAACCAACGATGCTCATCAGAGTTTCGAGCGGACGGTGATGGAAGACGCGCGGCGCGTTCTCAAGCACCTCTTCAAGCGTGGTCACGCCCCGCAGCGCTTTCACCATTCCGTCTTCTTGCATCGTGCACAGGCTGCACGACTCGAGGCTGAGCTGGCGGATCTCTTGCATCGTCCGCTTTTGCAGAATGGCATCTCGAATCTCGGCGTTCGGCACCAGCAACTCGTAAACTCCAAGCCTGCCGCGATAGCCGGTGAAGTTGCACGACGAGCATCCCTTGCCCCGCCACAGCGTGAACTTGCTAAGCGCGTCTCTATTCAGCTTGAAGCGTCGCAACACGCGATCTTCAGGTTGATAACTCGTCCGACAATTCGCGCACAGCTTGCGCACCAACCGCTGCGCCAGCACTGCTCCGATCGTTGACGCGATGAGCGACGTTTCGATCTCCATGTTGATCAAGCGGACCAACGCGCCCACCGAGTCCTCCGTGTGAAACGTCGCAAAGACCTTGTGTCCTGTGAGCGCCGACTGAACCGCGACGTCGGCGGAAAACCTGTCGCGAATTTCTCCTATAACAATGATGTCCGGGTCTTGACGAACGATCGAGCGCAGCGTCTCGTTGAAGGTCAGCCCAATCTTTTCGTTGATCGAGCATTGCGATATGCCGTCGATAACGTACTCGACCGGGTCCTCGCAGGTGATGATTTTTACCGTCGGGTCGTTGCAATGATCGATCGAGCTGTAGAGCGTCGTCGTCTTGCCCGAACCGGTCGGGCCGGTGATTAGCGTGATGCCGGAAGGCGACGCGAGCACGTCCTCGCTGTACAATCGCAAAATGTTCGGCGCGAAGCCCAGCTCTTGAAGGCTGATCAACGAAGCCTTGTTGAGAATTCTGAGCACGACGTTTTCGCCAAACACCGTCGCATAAAACGAAACGCGTATGTCGATCTCTTGTTTGTCGGTCCTGACGAATATTCGGCCGTCCTGATGCTTGCGGCGCTCAGCGACGTCGGCGTCGGCGAGAATTTTTATACGCGAGATGATCCGCGGAGTGTAGTCCCGAGGAAAATCCGTTTTGTGAATGAGCACGCCGTCGATGCGATATCGAACGCGCAGCTTGTTGGCCATCGGCTCGAGGTGCACGTCCGACGCCCCTTCGTCGATCGCCGATCGGATCAACTGATCCACCATCTGAACGACGCGGTCCTCACCCGCTTGCGACTGAGCTTCGAGCGTGTGGTACTTGATCTTTTGATAATCTGCAATCCCTGAGTCCTTGCCTTGCAGCAGCGCGTCCACAAGATCGAGCTTCTGGCTGATCGTCGCGCTGGTCGCAAGCGCAAGCCTAGTGTGGCACCCAAACAGCCGCTCGATCTCCTCGACGAAATGGGTATCAGTCGGGTCGGCGACCAGCAGGTGCAGCTCGGCGCCTTGAAGCTTGATCGGAAGCGCCACCTCTCGCCGCAGATACTTCAGCGAGACTTTGCGCACCAGCTCGACG
>DATFWM010000595.1:0-4305 GCA_035259295.1 Blastocatellia bacterium
GAGTCCGACGCGGTTGAGATACCTTTGGAAGTTGTCCCACACGGACTAAAGCAGACCATCGGCGGAGCTTCGACGATTTCAGCCGACAACGACGACAAGACAATCTCACTCACCTTGCCTTCGGACGCTCACTCGCAAGCGCGTTCGCTTCGCATCGAGGCGTCCCCTTCAGTAGCGGGAACCCTGTTCGGCGCGCTCGATTACTTGACCGGTTATCCGTACGGCTGCACGGAGCAAACGATGTCGAGCTTCTTGCCAAACATCGTCGTGGCCCAGGCGCTGAAGGAAGTGAAGACCGCTTCGATTCGCGCGACGAATGAACTGGGCGCGAAGGTGCAGCGCGGTTTGGATCGGCTTTACGGCTACCAACACGACGACGGTGGTTGGGGTTGGTGGAAGGATGACAAGACCGACGCGTTTATGAGCGCCTACGTCGTGGATGGCTTGACGCTCGCCAGCCGCGCCGGCTACTCGATCGACAAGGGCCGAGTCTCGCGCGGGCGCGACAAACTCGCGCAGATGATTGGGTCAAACAGAAGCGACGACGGTCAGCCGATTGATCCCGACACGCGCGCCTATATGATTTACACGCTCGGAGAGAGTGGCAGCGTTGACGGGTCGGTGATCAACGACTTGTTCGCGCGACGAGGTGAGCTGCAGTCGTACGGTCGGGCGCTGCTCGCGCTCGCGCTCAAGCACCATCGCGACGATAACCGCGCGCGTCAGGTCGCCGGCGAGATCGAGCAATCGGCTCGCACGAGTGACTTCGACGCGCATTGGGAATCCAAGCACACTTCTCACGGCTGGACAGTAGAGAACGACACAGAAGCGACGGCGCTTTCAGTCAAGGCGCTCGCTCGCATCAACCCGCAAAGCGCACTCTTGCCGAAAGCGGCACGCTGGCTGGTCGGCAATCGTAATAATGGGTACTACTGGGAATCGACCAGGCAGACTGCCTTTGCTATCTTCGGGCTGATCGATTACGTGAAAGTGAGCCGGGAGCTTTCGCCGGACTACAATGTGACGGTTTCCATAAACGGCGAGCAGGTGCTGGCGAAGCACGTCGGCGCCGAGGACGCGACTTCGGCGCAAGCTTTCGTCATCGAGCGCAAGGGCCCGCAGCTTGCGGGAGCAAATCAAGTGCGCATCGTGAAGACCGGAAAAGGTGTGTTGTATCTTGCGACGACGCTCGTCTACTTCACTCGCGACGATGAAATTCAAGCGCAAGCGTCGCCTAACCTGACGCTGACTCGCGAGTACTTGCGGTTGCGCGTGACTGAGGGCGAGCATCCGGAGTGGAAAATCGAGCCGCTCAGGGGCGAGCTGCGATCAGGCGACCTGATCGTGTCGCGGCTGCGGGTGAAGGGCGCGAGGGCGCAATACCTGATGATCGAGGACCCGATTCCTGCCGGCTGCGAACAGCTTGATCGAATCAGTGGATTGGATCTGGCTTACATTGCCGATGCCGGCTCGCATCGTTGGACTGATTGGTACAGCGCGCGCGAGTTTCGCGATCAGAAGACCGCGTTGTTTGTAGACTACTTCAACGGCGACGCGATGTACCAAGTCGCGTTGCGAGTGCAAGTACCGGGAGATTTCCGAGTGGCTCCTGCCCGCGCGGAGTTGATGTATCAGCCTACGGTGCAATCGAACACGTCGAGCGGTAGGATGAGTTTTCTGGATAAGAAGTGAGGAAACCTTGGACACGGCGGTCGATAGGTTCATACAATTTCGAAGCAAGGCGAAGTGGTGGACTCTGATATTCGCCGTGGGCTTGTTTGTAACCGACTGGTTGTATCACACCCTTTACATTCGCACCAAAGAAGGTCGGGTCGCGATTGAGTCACCGCCGCTGTTCCATCTGCTTTGGCTGATTTTGTTCTTTGCTACAATTGCGCTGGCTTTTATTACCGCGTTGAAGTGGCAATCTGTTGTTGCGTGGATAGTGATCTTCCGGGTCGTTTGGATGAAGGTAACGCTGTAATAACCATCATGACCAAAAAAATCTCGTTTGCGATAACCTCTTCCTTGCGCAAGTTGCGGCACGGCTGGCGCACGCTAATCATTTTGTTCGTGCTTTATCTCGCGATGCTTGGCGCGGTCTACTGGTTCATCGCCACGCGAGAGGCGACGATCGCGCAGTTGCTCCTGTCGCTGTTGCTCGTCATCGCGGCTCCCGTCTTGTTCTTCGTCATTCAGACGATGGCGGCCCGGTATCGCGATCGAGGCGAACACGTTTGGGCGTTGCTCGGGAGTTCGCTACGAGACTTCTGGAAGCTGCTGGTGATAGCGCTGCCTCTTATTGTAATCGCAGTCCTCGCGGTTTATCTCTTCGGCAAGCTCGGGGGCAATCCTCCGGCGAAGACCGTTCGCGAAGCCGTGCGCGCGCTTCCCGCAGCTCAACGCGCGGTCGCTCCAAAACCGCAGCCGGTAAGCTGGCAAACGATCGCCATCATGACCGTTCAATACCTGCTCTTCTGTCTCGTGCTGCCGCTCGCCGCGATTCAGCTTTGGATCGCAACCGCTCGCGACGGACTCCGACAAACCTTCAAAGCATTCCCTCGCATTCTAGCGCGAGCTTTCACCCCGCAAGCGGTCGTCACCTACGCGATCGGCTTCGTGTTCTTCGCCGTTGTTCCATACTTTCTCGTGGTGCCAACAACACATCTCGCGAAGCCGTGGCTCGAAGCGGGCTTGTTGGCGCTGCGTTTGGTACTGGCTGTCTTTTTCTCGCTGATAGGGTGGGTCGTGACCGTCGGCGCTCTCGGAGAGCTGAGTTACACGAGCCGAACCGTGAGCGCCGCGCAGCCGAGTCAGGGAACCGATCATGTCCCGGCTGAAGCCTAGCAGTCTAATGAAAAGCTCTCTTTATGCTTCACCCACCCTGCGTTGGTGGCTGGAATATTGTTCAGCTACTCGACCAGGTGGAAGCTCGCGCCCTCCACCGACCCTGTATCGGTGGAGGCACGACTGGAGGCTAAATCGGCCCGGTGTAGAGTTCAGGTTTAGCTGCCAATCGCGACTCCACCGACGCGGGGTCGGTGGAGGAAGCGGAGTCGAGCTCAGCGGTCCCGGTACCGTGCCAGTCCCTATACCACCAACGCAGGGTGGGTGGAGGCATGAACGACGTTGTCGGCAACCTTTCAGACGTTTCAGAACGCTCGCTGCAGTCCTGGCGCTCTTATTGGCGGCGGCGCTCTCTTCTTCTTGCGCGAAGCGTGGAACAACCACGGGGGACGCGGGGAGCACGGGGACAGAAAACGCGAAGAGTGAGTCTAAGGCGAAGATTCAGACTAATGAAGCGGAGGTCGATCGAGCGCTGAACGAAGCCGCCAAAGAGGCGCTCGGCGATCGTGAAGGCGCGGTGCTGGTGATGGATCCTCACACTGGCCGTCTGCGCTCGGTCGTGAATCGGCGGCTCGCGTTCGAGCAAGCCTTCCCGCCGGGCTCGACGATCAAATCCTTCACCGCGCTCGCGGCGATGAACGCCGGGTTGATTGATGTCGAATCGCGGACGCTCTGTCGAGGGCGATTTTCGGGCGAGAGCATAGATGTTGTTTGCTCTCATCCAAAAAGCAGGACGCCTTTCAACCTCGCGCAAGCGCTTGCCTATTCTTGCAATTATTTCTTCGCGACGATGAGCGGGCGACTGAGCTTTGATTCATTCAAAGCAACGCTTGCATCAGCAGGATTTGGCGCGCGGACTGGCGTGAACGCGAGCGGCGAGTCGTCGGGCGCGCTTCGCGACGGCGAATGGCGTGTACGCGACTTGTTGGGCGAAGGCGACAACCTGCTGGTCACGCCGATTCAGTTGCTCACCGCATATTGCTCGCTGGTGAACGGCGGCCACCTCTATCGCCCCCAGTTTGGCGATGCGGACAAATTCGCTAGCGACGAACAGAAGACTCTTCACATCGACGAGTCGCGCCGAGCGGCTTTGATCGAAGGCATGCGCGGCGCAGTCGTTTACGGTACAGCCGAGAAATCAGGCCTCGCTTCGCTACCGATTTTTATCTTTGGCAAGACCGGAACCTCGACTTCAAGCAACGCCTTTCGAAGGCAAGGATGGTTCGTAAGCTTCGCTGCCGATGCGAACTCCGCAGCCGAAGCCACGCCTGAATCGCTTGGGCTTGCGGTTCTTGTCTTCATCAAACGCTCTCACGGATCAGGCGCAGCAGCGGTGTCGAAGCGAGTTTTTGAAGAATACTCCAAGGCGCGAGTGGAACATGCGGCGACAGGGCGAGACGGCGAGCGGGAGGGGCGGCCAGCGAAGTTTATCAGCTATTTCAATGGGGAGAGCGGACA
>DATFWM010000596.1:0-4142 GCA_035259295.1 Blastocatellia bacterium
CTCTTCAGACGTGATGAAGAGGTTCATTACCTTCAGCTCTACAAACGATCCGACGTCTTAAGAGAGCTCCGAGCCGCCGGATTTCGCGCGCGCACTCTCGATCGTTACGGAAACCAACCGATGATCGACGGGTGCGTGGCGTTTGTAGCTAGAGCCGAGGGTAAGAGCACTCGAAGATCGCGCAAGCCGGCACTCAATCTTGATCAGTAGCCTTTACCGCGACCCCGACACCACTTGAATACTGCTCTCCGTAACGGATAACCGGCTCGCCCTCAACAATCACGTGCTCGATACCTTCTGGTAGCTGCTTGGAGTCCTCAAACGTTGCTCGATCGATCACTCTCTCTGGATCAAACACGACGATGTTGGCCTGGGCGCCTTGTTCGAGAACCCCGTACCGGTCGAGCCTGAATGTCTCCGCGGCAAGACCTGACATTTTTCTAACAGCTTCCTCAAGCTTCAGTACATTGAGCTCGCGCACATAGCGTCCCAACATCCTCGGGTACGTCCCGTATGCTCTCGGGTGGGGCTTGCCGCCCAGCAGGCCATCGGTGCAAACGTTAACGTACGGTTCGCGCATGATCTTCTGAACAACTTCTTCGGATTGGCTGAATGAGATCATCCCCACTCCCATCCGCTCTTCAGACAACAGATCGAATGCAAACTCGGCGACCGCTTCATCACTGACTCCATTGCCGGCCTTTGTGGCAAGGCCAGCGGCATCCGACAGAGTTTTGCCAACCCATTCAGCTCGCCGGCCAGAGGGGATATCCGAAATGATGATTCCTTCCGGGCCCGACCATTTCCAGAAGTTGTCCCACTCCGATCGTGATCGGTCTAACATCGCAGCTCGTAGCTTGCCCCTCTGCTCGACGCTCTTCAGTCGAGCCAGAGTGTCTTCAACGCCGCCAGCGTGTGCCCACGGCGGAAGGATGGCGCCTAGCATCGTTGATCCTGCAATGTACGGATACTGATCGGCGGTCAATCGCAAGCCTTCGGCGCGCGCGATTCGAACCATCTCCAGGGCGCCGTCGATCATCTGCCAGTTCTCACGTCCGGCCGCTTTGAAGTGCGAGATGTGAACTCGCACGCCGGACTTCTTGCCTATTTCGATCATCTCGGCGAGCGCGTCTTCAAGGTAGTCGCTCTCACTGCGCATGTGCGCAACAAAGACTCCATCAAATTGCGCAACTGCCCGGGATAGCTCAATCAACTCATTCGTGTCTGCAAAACAACACGGCGGATAGATCAATCCAGTCGACAATCCGACCGCACCTTCGCGCATAGACTGGCGTATCAACTTCTGCATCGCAGCCAGCTCAGCAGCCGTAGCGCGTCGGTCTTCCATTCCCATCACGTTCAATCGCACCGCCCCGTGCGGAATCAAATAGCTAAAATCGAGCGAGGGCTTCGCGCGCTCGACTGCAGCCAGGTACTCGCCGACTGTCTCCCAGTCCCAATCGCGATCGAGCTTGCCAAGCAGGCCGGACAAAGAACGTCCCATCTGCGCGCGGTCCTTTGCTCGAATTGGCGCGACTGAAATACCGTCTTGTCCAAAGACTTCAAGAGTGATGCCTTGATGGACCTTCATGGGAAGCTCGGGTTCGGTGAGCACTCGCAGATCCGAATGACTGTGCGTATCTATGAACCCTGGGGCAATTACCAATCCCGTGCAATCGAGCTCCTCCGGGGCGCCATCCAGAGCAACCGGACTGTCGATCGCCAGAATCCAGTTTCTTCGAATCGCCAGGTCGCCTTCGGTAGCCGGGCTGCCCGTGCCGTCGATTATGGTGCCTTGCTTGAGAATCAGATCTGGCGTCTCGATCATCGCAGTTCCTTTGCGCCCGAGTCGTTCAATGACTTGTTGACCGCGAGCAGTTCGAGCTGATTGCCATCGGGATCTTCAAAGTAAAGTGAAGTCGAGCCCATCCACTGATGGACGACCGGGCCCTCAACCTCAACGCCTTTCTCGCGCAGCATTGCCGCCGCGCTCTCAATGTCGCCCTCTTCGATCGTGAACGCGAAGTGCTGCAAGGGCCATTCCCCTTTGTCTTCCTGCAGCACTACCATCCCGGCGTCGCCGCCCGCTTTCAAGAAAAGCCAGTTGCGTCTCTCGTCACGAAGGCCTACTTCGAGATCAAGCACATCAAGATAGAACTTTTCCGATCTGAAAAGATTCTTGACACGTATCGCAACTTCATAGACTCCACGGATTGGTAACATATTCACTCCTTACTTAAGATGAGAATCAACCCAGGAAGCAGCATAGCGCAGGTCTGTTCTTCTTGTTCAAGACAACACCAATTGTATAATGCCGGAAACAAATTCGCTAAAAGGAACGGACGAAATGACCCAGTATCCGGTCGCGCTTTATCTACAGGATAAACATCCGTTGCGTGAAGCCATCGACTATGTCCGTTACGCGGAATCGAAAGGCTTCGACGCCGTATGGCAAGCAGAATCGCGTCTTGTGCGCGATGCTATCGTACCAATGGCGGCATACGCCGCTACAACCGACCGAATAAAGATCGGTTCCGGCGTAATAAACAACTGGACTCGTAATGCGGCGCTCATTGCTGCGACGTTTTCAACACTGGACGATTTAGCGCCGGGTCGCACGATGTGTGGTCTCGGCGTGTGGTGGGAACCGCTTGCGACCAAGGTCGGCGTCAGCCGGCGTAAACCCCTCCAGGCGATGCGTGAGACAGTCGATGTTGTGCGACGACTGCTCGCGATGGAGAAAGTAACCTACAAAGGCGAATTTGTTCAGGTGGAAGACATCGAAATAGATATCGTGCATGGCAGCCGCGCGCCAAAAAATGTACCGATCTACATCGGTGCAACAGGTATGAAGATGATGGAGCTATCTGGCGAGATCGCGGATGGGGTGCTTCTCAATTATCTTGTGTCGCCCGCTTACAACCGAGAAGCCATGCAACACCTGCAAGCCGGCGCTACTCGGGCCGGCCGCGACGTCGAACAAATCGACCGGCCTCAACTTATCGTTTGTTCGCTCGACAACAATCGATCGAAGGCGCTGGACAACGCACGCGAGCTCGTAACCCAGTACCTCGGACAGCAGCCGCATATCATGAAGGCAAGCGGGGTGAGTCAGAACCTGCTCGATGAGATCGGCCGCGTTTTGACCTGGCCAGCGGAGGAACATCAAATTCGAGAAGCGATGAGACTGGTTCCCGACGACATCGTTCAGCTCATCACTGCATCGGGTACTCAGGACGAGTGCCGGTCAAAGGTCCGGGAGTACATCGACGCCGGCTGCACCTGCCCGGTACTGTATCCGCTAGGCGACGACGTACGCGCGATGATCGACGCCTTTAGTTAAGTCGTCGATGACAGGATAGAGCGTTGGCTTGTGGAAGACTGGGTGGAGGATGAATCTAAGAACCGTAACCGCAACAAGGTATGTAACACCGCTGCGAGAAGGCGGATCGCTTCCGGCTATTATTGAAGCAGACGACGACGGAATGTACGTGCTGAAATTCCGGGGCGCTGGTCAGGGACCCAAAGCTCTTGTCGCGGAGCTTGTCGCGGGAGAACTCGCACGCGCGTTAGGCCTTGCGGTGCCTGAGCTGGTCTTTGTTGAGCTGGACCCTGAGCTTGGGCGCACAGAACCGGATCCAGAAATTCAAAGCCTCATCAGGGACAGTGCCGGCTTAAACCTCGCACTGGACTATTTGCCTGGTTCTATATCGTTCGATCCGGTTGCCGAAAAAATTCATGCCGACCTTGCATCCTCGATTGTGTGGTTCGACGCGTTGGTAACCAATGTCGATAGGACAGCGCGAAATACCAACCTCCTCACGTGGCACAGAAAACTTTGGTTGATCGATCACGGCGCTGCGCTTTACTTCCACCACACCTGGACCAACTACCTGGGGCGGAGCCGTGATTCTTTTCCAAATATCAAAGATCATGTGTTACTGCCGTTCACCTCTGAGGTTTCTCTTCGAGAGGTAGATGCAAAGATGACTGAGCGGATAACAGTGGAAACCATTTCCGAAGTCGTCAAGCTTATACCCGACGCATGGTTGGCTGCACCTTCGGGGGTAGGCGAACAGGCTTTTGACGAGCCAGCGGATTTCCGGGCGGCTTATACGCTCTATTTGCACAGCCGGCTCATG
>DATFWM010000597.1:0-5990 GCA_035259295.1 Blastocatellia bacterium
CGGCAAATCATCCTCTGTGCCAGTCACTGTTCCGGCTGACTCCGTGATTATGCGAGTCGAGAGTCTATCCTGGTGATAATACCTGAGCGTTCCACTTTGATCTCGAGCGACCATTCTTGAACCGACATAAATGTACTCTGAAATCAATGCGCCTGTGGAACCGTTGTACTCCTTTGGGTTATGAGCCCGAGCATCTAATCTGCATTTTAGTACGATTTGATGCGATCTATTACTATCTATTACGTGCCGCAGCCAGCGATCTTGGAAACTTATTCGATCTAGTACGATCTAATACGATCTGTGTCATCTATTCTGGTCACAAAACGGTCACAATACCGCGCCTCACTCCTTTAAGGTGTTCTTTCGATTCCCTACACGTTGATGGAACGTTAGAGGATTCAATCAAGTGTCTTTCACGCTACTGGTGCTCGTCGTACTGAAGACGAGGATGCGCGTCATCTGCACTTTTGTTCCGTCCCTCGCAGGGGCTAAAATACACGACGCGGATGGCTCCTATTCTGCTTAGGGTTGGACTAAATATGAAAGTACCGGCAAGACAGGTTAGGCTGGCCGCCACGTCAGCATCGGCTCTAATCGCGTTGATTCTTTGCCTCGTAGGGGTCTCTCCCATGTCGGCGAAAGAGAAGCCACAGTCGGGTATGGCCGAAGTCAACGGCACAAAACTGTACTACGAAACGGCAGGTAAGGGGCCCGCGGTCGTCCTCGTGCACGGCGGGTTGGTGGACAGCCGCCAGTGGGACGACCAGATGAAAGAGTTCGCGAAACATCACCGCGTCGTCCGCTACGACCTGCGCGGCTTCGGTCGGTCGGCTGCCGCCCCGCAGCCCTTCTCGCACATCGAAGACCTGCGCGCGCTTATGGACTTCCTGAAGATTGAGCGGGCCACTGTCGTCGGCCTTTCCTTGGGCGGGATTATCGCCGCCGACTTCGCTCTTGAACACCCCGAGCGGGTCGACCGTCTCGTGCTGGTCGGGGCGGGTCTGCGCGGCGACAAGCAGCCGCTGGACAAGGACGTAATGAAGGCTTACGAGGCTTATAGCAAGGGCATTGCCGAAGAGTACGTGAACGTGATCATGAAGTCGGGGCTCTACGCAACTGTGCGCGAGGGCACTCTCGCCTACTCGCGCCTGCGACAGATGATGCTCGAAAACTTCAAGGCGCTCTCGACTTTAGCTCCGGGATTCCTGAAGTACCCCGCGCAGCCGACCATCGAGCGGCTTGGCCAGATCAAAGCGCCCACACTCGTCATCATCGGCGGCGAGGACGCGCAGAGCCTAAAGAACGTCGCCGACACGCTCGCGGCCGGGATTCCTGGGGCGCGCAAAGTCGTCATCCCCGGCGCGAGCCACCACCCTCCCGTGGAAAGACCGAACGAATTTAACAAGGCTGTGCTGAGCTTCTTAAAGGAGAAATAAAGGAACGGAAATCGCTGAGGCCTATATGAGAGCGGTGCGAGTCATAATGATAGCTTGTTCGGTCACAAATTGGTCACATCTAAACCGCAATATTACCTTGCTCGCGCGTATCCTACTGGCTTGATGTTACCTGTGCCATTCTAGTTCGGAAGATCTTTGGGCTGTGAATCCTACGGTCGCATTTGTCTATTATCACTAGGTCACAAAAGAAGCGGATAGTGCTGAGAACGTCCCGTTACTGCCTTTATGATAAGATGCGTGTTGAAGGTCACTGAAGATGAGCAAGACCGTTAGAAATGGCGACCTGGTTCGACTGAAATCCCGGTGGACGAATGATCACATTCTTGCAAGGTAAGGGGCTTGATTCTCGAATCAACTCTGACAGCGCAGGTCACAAAATCAGCCACAAGGAAACCCCGATGAAAATCAATGTCTATGCTGAGGAGTATGTAGATGAGCGCCGGACCAAGTTCGTGAAGAAGACGACGGCACAAGGAACGCAGTTCTGCGGCGTGAGTGTTTTTCTAAAGAGCCATAAAGACCTTCACGATAGCGAGACCGATGATGACCGCTCGGCAATTACCTTTTGGAGCTATGATAGAAAAGATAATCGCAAGCGCTCGCAGCGCTTTTACGAGAGGCTGCAAAGCGCCGCGATATTCTGGCAGGTGACTTGATGACACCATAGGAAGCAGCACTGACATTTTATGGGGTAGTGTTGAACTGATCCTGAATTGTGTCGTGTGAGCAGTTCACGGAGATCACGACTGGATGGCGAGTCAGCCGAAAAAAAAAAGTCCATCGTAAACGAGGACGGATTCTTATGAACACATTGTTGCAAGATCTGCGTTACGGCGCTCGGTTGTTGACGAAGAGACTCGGTTTTACGATTGTAGCGGTGATCACTCTGGCGCTGGGCATCGGCGCGAACACCGCAATCTTTTCCGTAGTCAATGGCCTGCTATTGCGGCCGCTGCCCTATCGAGACTCAAATCGCCTTGCGATCATCTGGACGCATTCGCCGGGAGCGAACGTCGATAAAGATTGGCCGTCGCCGGGAATGTACGGCGCGATCATTGCTCGCAATACAGTCTTTGAGGATCTCGCAATCGGGCAGGGAGGCGACGTGATTGTGAACGGCCCGGGCGGACCTGAGCAGTTAGGCTCGATCAATATATCGTCGAACATGTTTCCGATGCTCGGAGCAACGGCGAAGCTGGGGCGAGTGTTCACCCCGGATGAAGATGTCGGCGAGAAGCCGGCGACCGTCATTCTAAGCTACGGTCTCTGGCAACAGCGTTATGGCGGCGACACCAACGTGATCGGACAATCGCTGACGATCGATGGCCAAAGCCTTACAATCGTCGGAGTGATGCCTCAGGATTTTTCGCTGGGCTATGAAGTTATGCCCACGGTCGGCGCATCGCAACAAGCTGACCTTGTGCTACCGCTTCCGATGACCGCAAACGCGCTTGCCGAGCAAGGTGATGAGAACTACAACATCATCGGCCGTCTCAAGCCGGGCGCAACAATCGCCCAGGCGCAATCGGAATTGGACTCGACTGTGAGCGACCTCCAGCAGCAATTCCCCAAACGCTATCCCGCCAGTCGAGGCTTCAGCTTCAGCGTGCACCCATTGCTCGAGCAGGCAGTGGGCGATGTGCGCCCGATCCTGTTCGTTCTATTGGGCGCAGTTGGATGCGTCTTGTTGATTGCGTGCGCCAACACCGCAAATCTCCTGCTCGCGCGCTCAACGGTGCGCGAAAAGGAAATCGCGATTCGAACTGCGCTCGGCGCAGGTCGCTGGCGAGTTGTGCGTCAGTTGTTGACTGAGAGCTTGCTGCTGGCGGCGGTTGGCGGTGCGCTCGGATTATTTGTCGCGACGTCGGGGCTCGACGGGCTTCGCTGGCTTGATCCGGGAAACATCCCACGACTTCAAAACATTCAGATCGATGGCCGAGTGCTCGCATTTACGTTCGCAATGACGCTCCTGACCGGCGTGTGTTTTGGATTAGCACCGGCCTTGCGCAGCTCGCGGGTCAACTTGAGCGAATCGCTGAAGGAAGGCGGCCGCAGTTTAGTCGCGAGCGCGAGTCATCGCTTGAGAAGTTTGCTCGTGATCGGCGAGATGGCGCTGTCGCTAATGTTGTTGATCGGAGCGGGACTCTTGATCCGCAGCTTTATTCGGGTGACGGAGGTCAAGTCTGGATTCTCTCCGGCGAATGTTTTGTCGGCACGTCTCTCGGTGACCGGCACTAATTATCAAGACCGAATAAGGCGGCTCAGCTTGTATCAGCAGGTAGTCGATCGCGTGCGCAGCCTGCCGGGTGTCGAATCCGCGGGTGTGGTATCAGTGTTGCCTTTGAGCGGCGGCATCAACTGGGGAAGCATCACAATTGAAGGATACGATCCGGCCGCACACGGACAGAACATGATTCAGGCGGACCGCCGCATCGCAGGCTCCAGATACTTTGAAACAATGAATGTACGGCTTGTTGACGGCCGCTTCTTCAACGAATACGACACGAAGGATTCACTTCGCGTTGCAATCATCGACGAGAATATGGCGCGCGCTTACTGGCCTGCTGGCGACGCGGTTGGAAAACGCTTCAAGATGGGTTCCTCGGATTCAACGTCTCCGTGGCTGACGGTGGTAGGCGTCGTCGGTAGTGTCAAACAGTACGCGCTGGACACCGATTCACGGGTCGCGTTCTACATGGCTCACGAGCAAAATCCCGCGGGCACTATGTATATCACGGCGCGCACGTCCGTCGATCCGAAGTCGATTATCGGCGCGCTGACGAATGAAGCGCGAGCTGTAGACGCGAATCTTCCGGTGTTCGATGTGCGAACTATGAATCAGAGGATTTCTGAATCGCTCGCACGGAGACGCTTCGCGATGGTGTCGCTCGGCCTGTTCGCTGTCGTGGCGATGACGCTGGCTGCCGTAGGGATCTACGGCGTGATGAGTTACACGGTGACTCAACGCACTCGCGAGATCGGAGTCCGAATGGCGTTGGGCGCAAGCGTCGGCGGCGTGCTGAAGTTGATCGTCAGAGAGGCAATGGCGCTGGCGGGAATTGGCGTCGCGATCGGTTTGGCCGGCGCGTTCGCTGCTACGAGATTGTTGGCGGGCCAACTGTTTGGCGTGAGCTCAACGGATCCCATCACGTTCGGCGCGGTTGCAGTCATTCTGACAGGAGTGGCTCTGGGGGCCTGTGTCGTGCCGGCGCGTCGCGCGGCGAAGGTGGATCCGATGGTCGCGCTTAGATACGAATGAAGCGAGGTTGGATTTAGATTTGGATTTGCCGTTCTTCCAGTCTGCAATCAAAAAGCAAAACTCTACAGATCCGAAATCCAAAATGGATCGAGCGGCTGACGACGAAAGCGTTAGCTCTATCTTGCGCCGAGAGTGGGTGGTAGATGGGGTATACACCGCACACCGAGAGCGCGTCTTGCTCCTCATCAGGCCTCGTGGTAGACGCGCGCGCGGAGCGACAGCGTTGATCAGGGTTGGCGATAGGATCGATTCGGTTGTTGGGGTCAGAGCGCAAACAGAGGGCGATCACGTCGGCGGCCCGCTCCTCAGACAGAGTCGCCGCAGCGTCAAGAGACACGTACCGTGACCCGTAAAAACAATAGGTCGCATATACGCGTACGGGTTAAAAAAGTATCCGGGCGCAGTTGGGCCCAGGGCCCAGCTTGGCCGCGACAATCCGCTGTTTGGCCCGAAGTAAAACGAGCCGGCGCATTTCGTTCCGGTAAAGCGCGTTGTAGATGACTCCCGAGTCGAACTGACGAGGACCATCTTTGGTGTATGAGAACGTGACCCCTTCAGATCGCTTTTTTCGCCGGCCGTTAATATACATCGTTGTTGTCAATGCGAGTCTCATTTGATCTAGGAAACGAAGACGGAGATCAAGAGTCCCGGCAAAAATATGCCGAGCCCGGCAAAAAAATGCCGCCAGTCGGCAAGATACTACCAACCAAGAAAGCTCAAAAGGTCGCGTCAGAAAACCGAGCGAAGCGTGGAGACGAACCAGAAGGAAAGAGAACTAACGGCGGCTCTGACGCGGGCCGCATCAGGAAACAGCGATGGCTGCGCTCGTGAAGTCGCTTTGGAGTCCGCGATATTCTGGCACGCGCCTTGAACATACCGCAGGACACACGCACTGATATTTTTTATATGTAGAGCTGAGCAGAGTCGAGGATTGCATAGTGTAAGCAGATCTGAAGTAGCGAGTCCGTCGCCGAGTAATTAGATCTGATGAAGAACAATTGAACTGCACCGCGCGAGTAGGAGAAAGTTCGCATGAGGAGTGTTTGCGTACCGAGCTGCTGGCTAGTGAATTGATGCACTGAAAAAGAGGGACAGATCAGGAGAGTTTTTCTCCATTTCTGCCCCACGTTTTCGTAACTGGTTGCGGGGGCGGGATTTGAACCCGCGACCTTTGGGTTATGAGCCCAACGAGCTACCAGACTGCTCCACCCCGCGTCAAATTGTCGAAGGCGCAGTATAGCTACCCCTAACTTGCCAAGTCAAGGCGAGCTTCG
>DATFWM010000598.1:0-5946 GCA_035259295.1 Blastocatellia bacterium
TTCGAGTTCACACGAATCCTGAAGCCGCTGGAATCGCTGCGCGAAGATTTGTTTGTGCTCTCCGGGCTCGACGAACACAACGGGAACGCGCTGGGCGACGGGGCCGGCGATCACGCGAGGGCAGGCGCCGCGTACCTGACCGGAATTCATTGCAAGAAGACGGAGGGCGCGGACATTCAGAACGGCATTTCTGCCGATCAGATCGCAGCGCAGGCGCTCGGTTCGAAGACGCGATTTCCGTCTATCGAGCTTGGTTGCGAAGACTCGAGGACGGTTGGAAACTGCGATTCAGGATACAGCTGCGCCTACACCAACAGCATCTCGTGGCGAGGCTCTGCTACGCCGATGCCGCCCGAGCTGAATCCTCGAATGGTCTTCGAGCGATTGTTTGGGACAGTCGATTTCAGCCTCGATCCTGAGACTCGGGCGCGACGCGCGCAATACCGCGCGACGATTCTCGATTCTGTTCGCAGCGACACGCAGCAGCTCACCACGAAGCTGGGAGCTGCTGATCGTCGAAAACTGGATGAGTACTTGTCGGCGGTTCGAGAAATCGAGCGGCGGATTCAGACCGCCGAGAAAGATAATCGCACCCTAAAGCCATCAATGGAGAAGCCTGCCGGGATACCCATCACTTTTCCCGATTACGCGAAGCTGATGTACGATCTGCAGGTCGTCGCGTTTCAGGCCGACCTCACACGCGTCACAACCCTCATGCTAGGTCGCGAAGGCAGCATGCGTGTATATCCTGAGATCGGCATCCCAGACCCGCATCATCCGCTCACCCACCATCGCGAGAATCCCGATTGGATCGAGAAGGTGAAACAAATCAATTGTCTTCATGTCGAGCTGTTCGCCTACTTTTTGAAGAAGCTCAAATCGACGGCGGACGGCGACGGAAGCTTGCTCGATCACTCGATAATCGTTTATGGGAGCGGGCTGAGCGACGGCAATCGTCACACTCACGAAGACCTTCCGGTTCTGCTAGCGGGCCGCGGCGATGGCAGCCTTAAACCAGGCAGGCATATCGCGTACCCCTCAGGGACACCGGTTACCAATTTGTATCTTGCGCTGCTTGACCGAGTCGGAGTGCATCCTGAAAAGCTAGGCGATAGCACCGGCAGAATCGAGCAACTTTCCGATCTGTGAAGAAACGGCTTCGGTCGCTTACATCAACAATGAAATCGACTCGCATGCTCCTACCGCTTCTTTTGTCCTTAGTAGTCGGGGTTTCGTTGGCTCAGACCGCAGAGAACTACCCAGTCAACCCGGACTCCAAGCCGCAGCCCGGCGTGCCGAAAGGCGAGGTGCAGAAATTCACCTTTGAGAATTCGAAGATCTTTCCCGGCACCTGGCGCGAGTATTGGGTCTACGTTCCGGCGCAGTACTCGCCCGATAAACCAGCGTGTGTGTACGTGAATCAAGACGGCATTCAATACGAGGCGCCCACCGTCTTTGACAACCTCATTCACAAAAAAGAAATGCCGGTTACCATCGGAGTGTTCGTCATGCACGGGAGGGTGAAGGCTGCTGACGGCAACACGGCGCTCGACCGCTTCAATCGCAGCTTCGAGTACGACGGTCTCGGCGACAACTATGTGCGCTTCTTGCTCGAAGAACTGCTGCCGGACGTCGAGACCAAGAAGACTTCTGACGGTCGCGTCATTCGACTGTCGAAGAACGGCAACGATCGTGCGATCGGAGGCGCATCGAGCGGAGCCATCTGCGCATTCACCGCGGCGTGGGAGCGCCCCGGTGAGTTCAGCCGGGTCTTCAGCGCGATCGGAACCTATGTTGGGTTGCGCGGCGGCGACCGCTACTCGACTCTCGTTCGAAAATCCGAGCCGAAGCCGATTCGAGTCTTCTTACAGGACGGGTCGAGCGATTTGAATATCTACGGCGGCGACTGGTGGATGACCAATCAGACACTCGAGCGCGCGCTGACGTTTGCAGGCTACGAGGTGCAGCACGTGTGGGGCGAGGGCGCGCACAATGGGAAGCACGCAACTGCAATCTTTCCGGATGCGATGCGCTGGCTCTGGAAGGATTGGCCTCAGCCGGTGAAGGCAGGTCAGTCAAAGAACCAGATGCTCGTTGACATTCTCGTTCCCGGCCAAGGCTGGCAGCTTGTGAGCGAAGGGTACCGCTTCACTGAAGGTCCGGCAGCAAACGCGAAGGGAGAAGTTTTCTTCAGCGATATTCCAGCGAGCAAGGCTTACAAGATGGGCCTCGATGGGAAGGTCAGCGTGTTCGTCGAGGATTCGAAGAAGAGCAATGGCCAGGCGTTTGGTCCGGATGGTCGGCTTTATGCGGTCGCGACCGGCGAGCCGAAGATCCTCGCTTACGACGCAAACGGAAAAGTTACCACCATCGCCGAGGGATTCCTCGGCAATGACATCGTAGTGGCGCACAACGGCAACATCTACGTGACCAATCCTGCCGGCGGCAATGAGGCAAGCAAGGTCTGGCTGATCAAAACAAACGGCGAAAAGAAAGTTGTCGACACCGGATTAGTTTACGCAAACGGCATCGCACTTTCGCCCGATCAGACTTTGCTTTACGTCGCGGACTATCGTTCGCACTGGGTCTACAGCTATCAGATTCAGCCTGACGGTTCGGTCCAGTACAAACAACGTTACTACTGGCTGCACGAATATGATCCCGTCGATGCAAGCCTCGCCGACGGCATACGCGTGGACCGAGATGGCCGCTTGTACGTTGCGACACGATTGGGAATTCAGGTTTGCGATCAGGCCGGCCGAGTGAACGCGATCGTCCCAACGCCGAATGGAAGAGTCTCGAACCTGACCTTTGGCGGCGAGAACTTTGATTGGCTCTTCGCGACTTGCGGCGACAAGGTTTACAAGCGGAAGCTGAAAGTCAAAGGCGCGCAAGCCTGGGACGTGCCCAACAAACCTGCACCGCCGAGGCTATAGTTGGTTGGCGCGCGACGCCGCGACCTGGCGCGTCACGCAACGCTTGCTCCGCTTGCGGTGCTGGCTTGTGTCTCGTGTTGTTCGCCGATCACTGAGCGCCGTGGATCTATCAGCGTCCACATCAGTGTTCCCATCGCGAGCACGCCGGCTGTCACATAAAACGGAACATTCCACGAACCCAACCGCTCGACCGCGTAGCCGACAACCACAGGCGCTATCGTACCGCCGATGTTGCCCACCATATTCATAAACCCGGTCACAACTCCTGCATTGCGCCTCCCAACGTCCAGACACACCGACCACGCAGCGCTGCCGGTCATCATCTGGAAGAATGCCGCGACTGCGATCAACGATGCTGCTACAACGCGATCTTCCGCCCGAACGACTGCGACAAGCGCAATCGCGCTGCCGATCAAACCTAGCGCTCCAACGCCGCATCGGGCGATCTTCAAACTCTCGGTTCGCCGCGCAAGCCAGTCGGTAAACAAGCCGCCCAGCCAGAACGCGCACGCGCTCGCCAGCCACGGCAACGCTGAAAAGAGTCCGGCGTAGCTCGCTGAAAAGGCGCGGGCCTTGAGAAGATAAGTCGGCAGCCAAGTGATGTAGAAATACAGCGCGTAACCATACGTGAAGTACATCCCACAAATGCAAGCGAGATTGCGGCTCCTGAGCAGTGCGCCCCAAGGCGTGTGTCGGCTGTGGCCAAGCTCGCTTGCATCAACCCGATCAGAGCGAATGAACTTCAACTCTTCGGCACTGACTGATCGATGGTCTTCCGGGCGATCCCGAAACCACCAGTACCAAATTAGCGCCCAAAGGACGCCGATCGCGCCAAACTCGACGAAGGGCAATCGCCAGCCTTGCAACTCGACCAGCTTGAAAACAAGCGGCGTGCTGATCGCTGCGCCAAGCGCGTTGCCTATGAACGCCACGCTCAACGCTCGTCCCTGATGTGACGCGGGAAACCAGCGTGAAATGCTGCGCGCGATGTTGGGGAACGCGCCAGCCTCGCCAGCTCCAAACAAGAATCGGACGATGATCAGCGAGACGAAACCTGCCGCCGCGCCGGTGAGCGCGGTGAAGATCGACCACCACAGCACAATTCGAGCGAGCGCCTTCCGAGTCCCGAAGTAATCGCCGAGCCATCCGCTGGGAATCTCAAACACCGCATATGCCAAAGTGAACGCGCTGAAGATGTAGCCCATCTGCGAAGGCGAGAAGCCAAAGGTGCTGGTGATGGCCGGCGCGGCCGCAGAGATGCAAAGGCGGTCGAGGTAGGTGATGTTAGTTAGAACGAAGAGCAGCCAGAGCACTTTGAACCGCGCAGTTGTCGGGGATTGTCGAGATGCACGTTGCACCATAGTTTAAGCTGGTCGGCAATTCGAAGCTTCCGAGCACGATGCGACGTGGCCGACCGATTTCAGGAATATTCTCCTGTTTGCGAGACAAGCTTAACCCATCAGGTTCATCCAGTCTTCGAGACTTCTGATTCTCAAGTAATGATTCTCTCGCCTTTGCTCGCCTATCGTGCTCGTGGGGTTTGCCGCGTAGTTGTGACCGGGAAACAACAGCGTGTCGTCCGGCAGCTTGGCCAGAACCTGCGTCAGTGAGCGGTACATCTGTTCCGGATTTCCGCCTGGAAGATCGACCCGTCCACAACCTCCGATGAACAGCGTGTCACCCGAGACCAGAGTTGATTCGGCCAGAAAGCATTGGCTTCCAGGCGTGTGTCCCGGAGTATGAATTAATTTTACTTTCGTTTTTCCAATTGCAATCTCGTCGCCACCGCTGTGTTTCCCGAGGTCGCTTTCTGCGAGTCCTGTGACTTGTCTCACGCCGGCGCTCTCGACTTCATTCACATGAACTTTGACAGGGCGCAGCGCGAGCAGCTCCGCCAGGCCGGCAATGCTGTGGCCGAAGATTTCCCCGCCGACGTGATCCGGGTGATAGTGCGTCACCAGCGCCCCGGTTAAGCGCATCCCCTCGCGCTCGGTAAACTCGACGATGCCCGGTATGTCCCATGCTGGATCGACAACCATGCATACTCTTTGCTCATCGTCGCCGATCAAATAAACGAAGTTCGCCATCTGCGACGCAAAATGATCCGCCGTCGCAAAATCGCGGCCCGCCAAAAGCTGTCGGATGTACAGTCCCATATTCACCTATAGGTTGAAGATTAGCTTGCAAGGTCATCAGATGCGAGGTTGAAAAAGGAGCGAGAGGTGCGGTAAAAACGCTTTTCATGAATACTCCGACTTTTCGCACTTGCGCTTTCATTCTCACTTGTTTACTTGCGCTCCTCGTGGCGACGTCGTGCGCCGGCAATGAGGCACGGGCAAAAAAGGCGATCGAAGAATACATGAAGGGGCAAGGGACCACAAACCTTACTCTGGACGCCTACTATCCCAACCAAAGCGGCGACAGAGCATACGCGAGCGCCACCGTTACTTACAACTTCGCGAATTCATCAGGAGAAATGCAAAAGGAATATCTTGGGTTCATCCTGGCGCGCGAAGGCGGCGGATGGCGAATAGAGCGGCCGGCGGCTTACACAACAGAGAAGATGAAAGCGGAAACCTACCTGGCCGGCGGCAAGTAAGAGTGAGCTACATTCCATCACTCTTCCCGCTCGTTTTCTCGCCGTACTGCGGCCCGTACCACGGTAGTTCCGAATCGTATCCGGCTTGCCCAGCCTTGAATCGCGCGTATCCAACTCCCGCGCCGTAATATCCCGAGTGTGGCACCGGGCCATAAGACTGCCTTACCGCGTCCGCCGGCTTCACCGGCGCAAGATACGGTCTCTCGTAACCTCCTCCTATTCCGTAACCTCTCGCGCGCGGCGCGAGGCTCCGCGACGGGTGGAGTTTAGACTCCTTTGACGTCGGCTCTTTCAAGTAAGACTCTCAGATTGAGGATGCAGTGACTTGAGCTGAATCTTCGCTTGTCGACTCGTCGAGAACTTCCTCATCAGCCTCATCGCGGCCGGCGCGGCCATATTGGCGCAGCCGAC
>DATFWM010000599.1:0-5979 GCA_035259295.1 Blastocatellia bacterium
CATTACTCGGTTCGCCCACACCGACAAAACTCCCGGCTGGCTGCTCACGGAGATGAGTTGCGTTGCGCTGACGTCGGCGATCACCATCGGCAGCGCTCGCAACGTGAAACCCTTCAAGATGCCGGCTGCTTGCAATCTTCCCAACTCGATGGCGCCAGGAGTGTGGTCATAAGTAATGACCGCGGGCACGGTCGCTCCAGCCTGCCGCTCCGCAAGAAGTGTTTGCAGCAACGGGTCTACATGCGCCCCCGAAGCCGACGCGCGTGAAACCCCGGTGTTGGAGTGAACAGCCAGCGCTAACACGACGGCCGAGATTGTTATGAACGCCTTTCTCATTTTGTAAGCTCCTTTCCAATCACGATTTCGCAAACGTCTGAAGTTGACCTTTTGGGTAGAACGGGTCCACGCGAATGTCCGCTTCGCGGCGGCGGTTCTCCAACCAGGCCTTCAGGTGCGCCGTCTGTTTTTCAGCCAGCAGCTTTTGGTGAATCGAGGGACGAGCTTCGTCGAGAGTTCTCGCCCGCTCGGGGGTGTGTTCCATCACCTGAATGATGTGGAAGCCATAGTCAGTCTCGATAATGTCGCTGAGCCGGCCGGGCTTTAGGGCAAAGGCCGCTTCATCAAAGTGAGCGGTGTGAGTGTTGCGAGTGAACAGCCCGAGGTCGCCGCCCCGATTCTTGGTTCCGGCATCATCCGAATACTCGGCCGCAAGTCTCTGAAAGTCAGCGCCGTGTCTCAGCCGATTGAGAAGCTCAGCCGCGCGACTGCGCCGCTTCGCGATCTCTGTATTCACTCGCTGCTCGATCTCCGCTTGACTGAGAGTTTTAATAGCCTGAATCTCTGAAGCTATTTGGGACCTGCGAGCGCCGATCAAGATGTGCCGTGCGCGAACTCGCTCGGGTTCTTTGAAGAGATCGGACATCGAGAGATTGTTTTGTTCCTTGTTGAAGAAGGAACTCATTTCGTCCCCGGTCACCAAAACTTCTTTGTCGAGCTCATCGCGGAGGAGCTGACCACAAACTTCCTGCCTGACCGTCCGCCGAAACTCGTCATCGGCGAGCGCGTGCTCGGAAAGGTAACTGCGGTAACTCTCCTGGCCGCCCATTTGCGCGATCGTATTCTGGTAAGCTTCATCCAGCGCTCGGTCGGTTACCGGAAGACTTCGTCGCGCGACTTCACCTTCGATCAATTGGCGATCTATCAGATCGGATATGATTCCCTCTTTGAGGAGCTCCATTTGGCGACGACCTTCGTCTGTCTTGTCGTTCAGCCCCAGAGCTTCGATACCGTTTTTCAGGTACATCCGGTAAAGCTTTGCTGAGATGGTTTGACCGTCGACGGTGGCGACCATTGGCGGCTCCGCGCTCGCGGACGAGCGAATCGCACCGATCCTCATCGCGCCGAGTCCGGCAACCAGTGACGCGATGGCAGCAACCGCCAGGATTTTGAGCTTGCTCTTTTTCGTATTCACAGCCGACTCCCTTTTTTTTGTGCCGAGAATGATTCTTGAAATGAAAAAGGGGCGACGCTCATCGCGTCGCCCCGGCAAGTTCACTCGGCACCAAGTAGCGTGACGGACAGCGTGGACGGGTCTGCAAGGAAGCGCAGTTTTATCCTGAATTTCCGCCCACCTCCTCCGCCACTTAGGGACATGGAGGAGAAAGCTGGATCAGGGAAATTCCCCCTGATGACGGTGGTGAATGTGAACATCTCGGACGCCGGGTCGCTGAACTTCAAATGCCGCGCGCCACTGGTCTCTCCAGGTGTCAGCGCGCGATCTGAGCCAAGCGTGTTCGAGTAATCCCACGTTGCAGAGCTTTCGACGCCGTTGCCTCCATTGTCGGCGTTCGAGGCCCGCACTGTGCCGGTGTTCGATTGGATCGCAATAATGTTGGATCGCAGCGGCGGGAGTATCGTTGTGCTGCTGGCGTTCTTGAGCGTCCAGTCGAACTCGAAGACGCCCGCGCCAAACGCAACATTTGACATTGCGGTTTGAATCATGGACGTGACGTCCGACTCGATTCGCCGATTGACTTGAACTTCTTGTGGTCCGCTGTCAGGACCTTGTAGCAAGCCATACGTAACGGCGAACAAGCCTGCGACCTTGTAAGACCACCACCCGTTGCCGCGACCGCTGATCGCGAAGCTCGTCTGGCCTGCAGGAACATCGCTGAGGACGACCACCGGACCGAGCACTTTGTTCTGTTGTGCATCAAGGTTAACGGTCTGTTGTTCAATTCTGAACTGGGCGGGAGCGGGCGAACCCGAATATGAATATTGAAGCGTATAGCTCCCGTCGATGTCGATCGGAGGGTTGCCGCTAACTTCGTTGCCGCTTGCCGGCGCAAGCGTCGGGGCGGCGAATGCCCTATCATCCGGCCTGACGGCGCGGTAGTAAAACGGCATCCTGAGTCTCTGACCGCCGTCAGTGCGAGAGGCAACTATGTACCACTGCGCTTGCGTTGGGTTCGACAACGAGAGTCCGTTCGCCTCGGTCTTCACATTGAAGCTTGCAGACGCGCCGGACAGCGTTACAGACGAGATCGGATTGCCGTTCGCGTCAGTGGTGCTGACTTTGAATCCGCTCCCGTCGACGTTGCGCACAGGTACCACCGCTAGTTGATAAGTTCCAGCGCCACCGCCGTTGGCGACGTCGTAGATCGACATAGTTTGCGAAATCGTCGCCGAGCCGATAACGTTTGCAATCGGCACCGCGCCAAAGCTGTAGCTTGGAGTGAAATCGGGATTCCCCGCTGACGGCTGGGTGAGAATCCCGAACGTCCGACCTTGCGGCTGGCCGGCGGGCGCGGGTTGGCCGACTCCCATCAGCGCCTTGGCATTCGCCGCCGCGTAGGCGTCAACCAATCCTCCCCCCTGGTCGTTGATTGAGTTCGCGCCATCGGCAATAGGCGCTCCACTCGACTGCCGAAGATTGGTAGCCGTGTTAACAAGCGCAGCGCGAATCTGCGAGGGCCCCCAGTCCGGGTGCTTCTGTTTGATCAGCGCCGCGCAACCGGCGGTGATCGGACCGCTAAAGCTTGTGCCCGACGCGGAAATGTATCGTGTCGGATCGAACATGGTCGCGGTGTTTGTCTCCGCTCCACCGACCGCAACCGTTGCCGAGAGAATTGCGACTCCCGGATTGGTGACATCGGGCTTGACTTGGCCGAAGGACGCCAGCGGCCCGCGTGAGCTGAAATCAGCCATTGCCGGATTGAAGATTAGAGCGCGGTTAATCCTTATCGGTAGAACCGAGACAGCTCCAGGGGTCGTGGATCCGAGATTTGCTTTAAGATACTCGCCGCTTGCTTTCGACAGACCGAAGGTGGGAATTATGGATTTGCGCACAGTCCCGGAGGTCAGCTCGCCGTTGACGTTGTTGTATATGAGCGCAGCCACCGCCCCTTTGGCAGCAACAATTGCCGCTTTGTTCGAGAACAAGCCAGTCCCCGCTGTCCCTGTCGGATCGTTAACCGTGCTCCCTCGTTGAATGAGAGCTATCTTCCCGGACACTGAATCAGGCACCTGATCGGGAGTATCGGCGAAATAACAATTCACGTAGTTGTTAGTGATGTCGGCGGTGAGCGGCGCTGAGCCATCCATCATGAAGGCGTTCAGCGTCGCAACCACCGGCGGCGTGCGGGTCGTACCACCAAACACGTCTATGTTATTGGGCCCCGCGCCGGGATCAATGTTTGCGCCAACCGCGATTACGCGGCGTCCGGCAGCCGGATCGCCCACGGTCCCCAACTGCTTCGACTGCTGGTCCGGCGTGCCGACTCCGCTATTACCGGCGGACGCGACGACTGTGACGCCTGCGAGGGCTGCGTTATCACAGGCGATAGAGTCAGCGGAATCCTCGTTGCCTGAGCCGCCGAGACTGAGATTTATGATGTGGGCCACCGGCTTCGGCTGACCGGTGATCGTGCGCGGTTGAACCGCGTCTTCGATGCACGCGACTATCGACGCCACCAATCCTGTGCCGGCGCCGGTGAGCGCTTTGTACGCCATGATCTTTGCTTGCGGCGCGACACCGTGAATTGGAATGTCGTCAGCAGTGAGCGGTATGCCGTCAGGGCCCGGAGCGAAGCCTCTGTAACCTGCACAATCCGCAGCGACGTGGGTCCCGTGTCCAAAATCATCGCCGATTCCTACCGAACCAGCGGTAAAGTTCATGTAGTAAATGACTTTCTTATTTGTGTTCAGCGCGGCCACAGGCCCGGCGACCCCGAACTGCGGTGGGGTCGGGTCGCCGCCAAACATGTCGTGGCTCCAATCGACACCGGTATCGACAACCGCGATGTTCACACCGTCACCCTCGAGCCCGCCTGTGTTAAGCGTGTCGAACTGAGTCAGCTTTGGCGGATTGCCGTAAAGCAGCGGCGCGCGCGTGTAGTCGACTGCGTGGTCGAGATGAACAGCGACCGGGGAGTTCGGGAGCACCGCCAGCACGTCGTCGAACTTGTCGAAAATCGGCAGCGTCTGCTCGGGAACCTCCAACGTGATCCCGTTGAAAACATAGTTGAATCGAAACTGAAGCGTCGGCGTGACGGGCCCGTTGGGCGCGCTTACGCTCGAGATTGTATAAGGCACGCCAGCCAGCGTCAGATTTGTCAGGAACTGCTGTTGCTCGGTTATTACGGTTTGCCGGTAAGCTTCCGGGTCGAAGCTGCGGCCCGCGGCTTTGGCCCTCGCTTGCGCGACGACGACCGGGTCGCCTTTCAGCTCGACAATGACAGAGGTGAGCGGCGACTGGGCGCTCGCTCGGAAAGCGACAAATCCGGCAATCGCAAGAGCGAGTGAGAGAGCCACAACAGTGATTGGAAGCCTCGAGATTCGCATGGTTTGATGTCTCCTTTTGAGAAGTGGCAGCAACATAGGCTCATCGGCGCTTAGGCCGGAGATGCTCCATCTGTGAGTGTCCAGAGTAATGGATAGGGGTTGACGGATTCTTGAAATAGACTTGAACGGCCTGAGGCAAAGAAGGCGGATAAAGCGAGCTAAATTAATGAATTTTTTTGTTCAAGGTTTTTTCAACCACTTGCTTGCGAGGGACATTAGCGGAAGACGATCAAACTGAAGCGGATTTTTCGCTCAGAGCTTGTGCGTAAGCTCCACCAGGAAATAGGCCAGAGCCGCAATGAGAGCCGACATAGGGATCGTCAAAACCCACGCCCACACAACTCTGCCTGCGATTCCCCATCGCACGGCCGACAATCTTCGTGTTGCGCCGACCCCCACGATCCCACCGGTTATTGTGTGCGTCGTGCTGACGGGAATACCGCCGTACGTTGACATAAAAATAGAGGCCGCGCCGGCAGTCTCCGCCGCAAACCCACCCACCGGTTTGAGCTTGGTTATACGCGATCCCATCGTGTGCACGATGCGCCAGCCGCCGGTCAAGGTCCCGAGCCCGATCGCAGCGTGGCAGGTGAGCACTACCCACAACGGGATCTGATTCGCCGCGTTCGGGTCGAGGTTAGAAGCAACCATCACCGCAGCGATTATTCCCATCGTTTTCTGTGCATCGTTGCCTCCATGTCCGAGGCTGAAAAGAGCAGCCGATAGAAGTTGAAGCTTGCGGAAGATTCTGTCGACTTGGTCGGGTGAGCGCCGGTGAAAGATCCAGAGTATTGCGACCATCAGCGAGAATCCGAGCAACATTCCCACCAACGGCGATATGAAAATAAACGAGACGGTCTTCGTCCATCCGGAAGGTATGAACAGCCCGTCGAAGCCTCGATGCGCCGCCAGCGCCGCCCCCCCATAGCCTCCGACCAGCGCGTGCGACGAGCTTGACGGTAAGCCGTAGTACCAGGTGATTATGTTCCACACAATCGCGCCGAGGACTCCGCACAATAAGACCCACATCCGCCATTGCTCGTCTATGATTTTTATGTTGACCATGTCGCCGCCGACCGTCTTTGCGACCCGGGTGCCGAATATTACAAAGGCGATGAAGTTGAAGAACGCCGCCCA
>DATFWM010000600.1:0-7545 GCA_035259295.1 Blastocatellia bacterium
GTCGTATCGTGGTGTTGCTCGAGATCAATTATCTTCAACTGGATTGTTTTGTCCGGGATCACTCCAGTGGTCTCAAACGTTTTCCCTTGAGGCGAGTCGTAGCCGTACTCACTCACCGCAAGCTCACCACCGCCCTTCACCTTCTTGAAGCTCGATATGCCCAGCACGCATCCGCAGCTAGTGCGGCCGACAACCACCGCGCGACCGCTTTCCTGCATAACGCCGGCGAACAACTCCGAGCCGCTACCCGAGCCTTCGTTTATCAGAATCGCAACCGGACCTTGGTAAACCTGCTCGTGATCGTCGGTTCGAAGAAACAGCGCTCTTCCCGATCGCTTGACGAACTTGCCGAACGGAACGTGCGAGCTGAAGAAGTAGCTTGCGATCTTAACTACCTCCTCGGCTTCGCCCCCCGGGTTGCCGCGAATGTCAATTACGATGCCCGGCGCATCCTTCAATCCATCGAGGGCCTTCTTGAACTGTTTTCGGATCGGCGACTTCCAAAGCGTCAATCGGATGTATCCGACGCTCGACTGCAAGCGACGCGACGTTACAACTGCAGTGTCGGGCACGACGCGCCGAGCCAACGTGACATCGATCTCTGTGCGGTCCGCTCGAGCAAACCGAATCCGAACGGTGGTCCCGGGCTCGCCTTCGAGGACCATTCGATAGAGTCTGAGGTTTACGGCGCGATCCGATGACGATCCCGCGACGCGAGAACGCGCTTCGGCCAATCGTTCGACGACCGGCTTGCCGTCGATTGCAAGCACGATCATCCCTTCTTCAACGCCTGCCCGCGCGGCGTCCGAATCGGGCGCGACACTCACGACGACCGGCTGGCCTTCGACTTCAAAAATAGAAAGCCCTGCACTCACAGCTTGCAAGCGTTCCCGCTCTCGGCGTTCTTCAGGCGTGTGAAATCTTGTGTGCGCGTCGCGCAGCTCACCGACCATTCTTTTGAGCAGGGTGTAGAATTCTTCGTCGCTGCTTGCGTGATCGACAAGCGGGCGGTAGCGCTCGCGAACCGCGCGCCAATCGGTTCCCTTGAAAGATGGGTCGTAGTATTTCTCGTACACGGTTTTCCAAACTTCTTCGAGGACTTCGACGCGGTCTTTAAAAGATAAACGATCAGATGATGGGTTGGCCGTCGCGCGTGGAATGGCTCCAGCGGCACTTGCGATGAACGCCGCCAGTATCAGCAATAGAGTTGCGAGTCGTCTGCTCATCTGGGTCTTGCCAAAACGCATCGACAAATCATCTTAACACCTCATTTCAGTGAGGTGGCAGCGACAAGCAACGACGCACTTTCTCCCCAAGTTAATGCTTTGGTCGGAGGGAGAGATAGGTCACGGTCGCTGGCCACGTCACTGAAGTGAGGTGTTACTAGTTGACGGTTATCGAACCGTGTTGATAACTTTCAAAATTAACCATTCAAGAAAGGAATAATCAGATGCTCCCGACTTTTCAAAACGAACCATTGACCGATTTCTCAAACGAGCGAAACGCGGCGTTGGTGCGCGAAGCGATCGCCAACGTCGAAGCCGGCTTCGGGCGCGAGTACCCTGTCATCATCGGTGGCAAGCGCTACACTACCGGCGACATGCTGGCTTCGGTGAACCCGTCAAACTACGACGAGGTGATCGGGCTCATGCATAAAGCGAACGTCGAGCTTGCCGACAAAGCCATTGAAGCCGCCACTGCCGCCTTCCAAGATTGGAAGAATGTCGCGCCTGAAGTGCGAGTTCGCTATCTGTTGAAGGTCGCGTCGCTGCTCAGAAAACATAAGCCTGAACTCGCGGCGCTGATGGTCCTCGAAGTCGGCAAATCGTGGGTGGAAGCCGATGCCGACGTCGCCGAGGCGATCGACTTCGCCGAGTTCTACGCTCGCGAAATGATTCGCTACGGCCGCGAGCACTCGCTCACGGCGCTCGCCGGCGAGCAAAACGAGCTTTGTTACATACCGCTCGGAGTCGGGGTTGTAGTCCCGCCGTGGAATTTTCCTCTGGCGATAATGGCAGGAATGACACTCGCCTCTGTTGTAACCGGCAACACAGTCGTGCTCAAACCATCAAGCGACAGCCCGGTAATCGCCGCTCGATTCGTCGAGATTCTCGAAGAAGCCTCGCTTCCTCCGGGCGTCGTGAACTTCGTTCCCGGCAGCGGCGGAAAGATTGGAGATTATCTGGTCGGCAACCCGCGCACTCGTTTTATCGCGTTCACTGGCTCAAAGGAAGTAGGACTTCATATCAACGAGCTTGCGGCCAAGACCGCCGAAGGTCAGTTGTGGATCAAGCGGGTGGTCGCCGAGATGGGCGGCAAAGACACAATCGTCGTCGATGAAACCGCCGATCTCGATGCGGTGGTTGACGGCGTCGTCGCCTCGGCGTTTGGCTACTCGGGTCAGAAGTGCTCGGCGTGCTCGCGAGTGGTCGTAGTGGACAGAGTCTACGATGAAGTTGTCGGGCGCGTTGCCGATCGCGCCGCCAATTTGAAAGTCGGGCCGACTAAGGAGCAAGAGAACTGGATGGGGCCTGTCTCGAGCAAGAGCGCTTACGAATCGATCTTGAACTACATCGATGTCGGAAAGTCAGAAGGAAAGCTGATGGTCGGGGGCGGCCGGCTCAACGATGACCAGCGCGGATGGTTCATCAAGCCAACTGTGATCGGCGATGTCGATCCGAAGGCGCGCATCTCGCAGGAAGAAATCTTCGGTCCGGTGCTCGCGGCGTTCCGCGCTAAGGATTTCAACTCGGCGCTCGAGATCGCGAATAACACGCAGTTTGGACTGACAGGCGCGGTCTTCAGTCGCGAGCGGCGAAGATTAGAGCAAGCGCGTCGAGAATTTCACGTTGGCAATCTGTATCTGAATCGCAAGTGCACCGGCGCGTTAGTTGACGTGCACCCGTTTGGCGGATTCAACATGTCGGGGACGGATTCAAAGGCCGGCGGCCGCGATTATCTGCTGTTGTTCATGCAGGCAAAGTCGGTGTCAGAGAAGCTCTAGCACGCTGCTAAAAGAGTCAGGATTAACCACAAAGGCACGAAGAGATCCTCTTCATGACTTCGTGCATTTGTGGTTTACCTGTCGTGTCCTTCACCTCACGGGCGAGTTCGCTACGACGTGAGGCTGATTGCTCAGCTTTTCGTTCACTCTGCGAATCGAGCCCGAGATTATCGCGTTTAGGCTTGCCACCGCTTGCTGAGTATCCTCCGTCACCTCGCGCAAGCGGAGCAACTGCGGCTCGGTCGGTGGAGCAATCGGGTTCGAGACTGATCCCATCAGCGATTGAACTTCCTCTCGTAACCTCGGCGGATAGCGATAACCGAACGGCGCTTCACGGACAAGCGTCGCGCGCAGCTTCTTCAACTCATCGAGCGCGACGTTGATGTCGGCTGTCGCGTCGCCAGATTGACTCGCGCTTGAAGCCGTAAGTCCGCTGCCGTCACCGTCTCCACCGCGGCCAGCAGCCGCCGCGTCGGGAGCCTTGCGCATCGTCTCGGCCAGCGTCGTCAGTTGCTTTGTGAGATCATCGACGCTCGCGACCACTTTGTTGAGCGTTGAGCTGAGGTCGCGCAGTTTCAACGCGGTCTCTAACTGCGCAGAAAGATCCGCGTCGGAAACCTTCACCCGGGGATCTAGCGTGACGCGAACGCTCTTGCTCAGTTGTTTGCCCGCCGCCCGGAGCGTGATCGTGTAGTCGCCAGGTACGACCGATGGTCCGCCGCCAAATCCGAACCGCGCGGCGAATTCTTCAGCGCCGGCTTGTTCGCCGGTTGCAGTCGCTGCTCCGGGCTGAGCCGGTGCAGCTGCTTGAGTTGGACCCTGACTCGCTGCCGCTCTGCCGCCAGCGGCTCGGCCCGGCCCGCCACCGCCTCCAAAGCCACCACCGGGACCGGCGCCTGGCGCTGGAGTCGGCGGATCGTAACGAAGATCCCACACCGCTCGATTGACCCCAACTTTATTTGCCATCGATCGAATGGTACGAATCGTCTTGCCGCTCTTGTCCGCGACGGTGATTACGACCGGTCCGTTCGCGTCGGCCTTCAAGTAATAATCGATCAACGCGCCGTACGGTGGATTCTGCGCGGCGAAAACCTTTTGCCCAAGATTTGAATCCCTGCCCCACAGTTGATAGCGAGTCGCTTGCCGAACGTCGAACAAATACACGTCACTCGCCTTCGCGGTAGCGAGCTCCTGAAGCGCGGTAGCGTTATCGAGTATGTAGACACCGCGCCCGTGGGTCGCTGCGATCAGATCGTTGTCGCGCGGATGAACGACGATATCTCGAACTGCGACCGGCGGCATGTTGTTGCGGATCGAGACCCAGTGGCCGCCGCCGTCCCATGACGCGAAGATTCCGAGCTCGGTGCCGCAGTAGAGCAGGGTCTTCACCTTCGGGTCTTCCCGGACGACGTGAATGTAACCCTTAGCCGGCAGATCGCCTTTGACCGACGTCCACGTCTGGCCATAGTCGGTAGTCTTGAACGCCCACGGTCCGAAGTCGTCGTCCTGGTGACGGTCGAACGCCGCGTAGGCCGTGCCCGCGTCGAAGTGCGATGCGTCGATGTTTGGGCACCACGAATTCGCGGGCAAGCCTTTGATGTTGCCGACGACATTCTTCCAGGTCTTGCCACCGTCCTGCGTGACCTGAACGTTGCCGTCATCGGTTCCGACCCAGATCACTCCGGGCTTAACGGGAGATTCTGCGATCGCGAGAATCGTGCAATGAAACTCCGCCGCTGTGTTATCGACCACGACCGGCCCACCGGATGATTGCTGCTTGCTCTTGTCGTTAGTCGTCAGATCGGGGCTGATCACCTCCCACGAGTGACCGTAGTTTGTAGTCTTGAACAGCACGTTGCCGCCGAAGTAAACGGTCTTCGAGTCGTGCGGTGAAGCTACGATCGGCGGGTTCCAGTTGAAGCGATACTTGTAGCCGGCGATCGCATTGCCGCTCGACCCAACTTCCTTCGGATAGGGATGAATGCTTTGAGTCATCCCGCTGTTGGTGTCTGTCACAGTGATGTTGCCGCCTTGTGAATCTGAATAGACGATGTTGGGCGAGCTGACGTCGGGCACGACAAAGAAGCCGTCGCCGCCGCTCACGGTGTACCAATCGTCTTTGCGAATGCCTTCGCGGAAAAGTGTCGCGCTCGGCCCAACCCAGTTGCCGTTGTCCTGCAAGCCGCCGTAGACGTAGTAAGGCTGACGCATGTCGTAAGTGATGTGATAGTACTGGGCGAACGACACGTTATTGATCACCTCAAACGTCACGCCTTTGTCGTTCGAGACCTGGAACCCGCCGTCGCTGCTGTTGAGCACTCGATTCGAGTTAGTTGGGTCGATCCATAAGCCCTGATGATCGCCGTGCACGCCGTTTGCGATTCGAGCGAAAGTCCTTCCGCCGTCGCGCGAAACTGATAGTCCACCGCCGAGCGAGTACACGCGTTCGGGATCGTTCGGGTCGACGCGGATGTCGCTGTAGTAGAACGGGCGGAAGTTGATGTTCGGATCGTTGTGAACCATCCGATACGTTTCCCCGCGATCGTCGGAGCGGAATAGGTTCCCCTCGGTCTTGGTCTCGGTGATCATGTACACAGTCATCGGGTTGCTGCGCGCGACAGCAATTCCGATTCGATCCATCGGCGTCTTTGGCAATCCGTTTGTCAGCTTCTTCCACGTCGCGCCGCTGTCGATTGACTTGTAAAGCGCAGTTTGTCCGCCACCTGAATCGAACCGCCATGGTTTGCGACGAAAAGTGTACATCCCCGCATAGAGGATTCTTGGATTCTGCGGATCTATGTCGATATCCGAGCAGCCGGTGTCGTTGTCGATGTAGAGCGACTTGATCCAAGTCTTTCCGCCGTCAGTAGTTTTGAACACGCCGCGCTCGTCATTCGGTCCCCAGGCTCTACCGAGGGCCGCGACGTAAGCCGTATCCGGATCGCGAGGATCGACTTTAATTCGTTTGATGCGCTCGGTCTCGTCAAGCCCCAGGTGTTTCCACGTATCGCCCGCGTCGGTCGAGCGATAAACTCCGTTGCCAAACGAAGCTGTGTTGCGCGGATCGCCTTCACCGGTTCCGACCCAGATCACGTTCGAATCCGAAGGCGCGACTGTGATCGCGCCGATCGACAGCACGACCTGATTGTCGAAGACGGGTTTAAAGGTTGTGCCTCCGTTGGTGGTTTTGAATATGCCGCCATCGGCGCCGCCGATGTAGAGGGTGTATGGGTCGCCCGCCACGCCTTCGATGACTGTCGTGCGCCCGCCCATGTTCGCAGGCCCGATCGATCGCCACTTCAGATTTGCGAGCAGCGAAGCTTCGTTGGGTTCAGGCGCTGCGCTGCCGACCGCGATCGGCATCACTCCCGCGATTAGCAGAACCAAGATGAGTCTTTTCATGAAGAGCCTCCAAGAGTATCTCCACTGTTGAATAGAGATGTGCGAGGTGTTTGGTCCTCGTTGAAGTCCGTCACGCGAACCGCTGCTCGATATATCACACTCAACACGGGAATTCAATCAATGCACTGCCGAGGTTAATGGTTCAGCGGGTTGCGCTTTCATATCGAGGAGCCGCTCGAGAACTTGCGGCATGTCCGCTATCGATGTTTTGTCTTTCAGCAGATGGCGCAGGTATTGAGTGAGCTGTTCGATGCTGAAGAAGGATCTTGTGACCTGGACCAGGGCAGGAGACTCCGTCGCGAGGATTGAAAGATAATGTTCAACGATATCCTTGGTAAGAAACCAGGCGATCCGCTCCCGGATCTCGACGCCAACATAGAATCCAAGATGTTGGAGTTGTGAAAAGGCAAGGTAGCCCTGGGTCTCAATTTCGCGTTGTAGTTGGTCCGATTTCTTGAGTAGGCTGCCGTGTTGGCCGACCGAGTCCATCGCGCGCGCATCTGGAAACTTCCCGATCAGATTCTCTAATGGGATTGGCAACCAGACCTCATTCTCGTCGATCCCAGAGACCGGCTCTAGATCCTCGACGCCGATTTGAAGCTGAAAGCAACCTCTTTTGAGAGACTCGCTCTCGGCAAGCGCTCCTCGCGGGACCAATACGCCAAAAGCCACCAATCCGATCATTGGCAACGCGTCCAGAAGCGAATGGATCTCCTGCAGGTCGACTGACCATTCCTTGCTGATGCTCAGTGTCACCGAAGTGACGCCCGGGACAAATTCACCCAGTGGCCCTTGAGGTTGGGGCCCAAGCGACGTCGCATCAAGCGTGGTAAGAGACGATATCAGTTCTTCACAGACTCGCGCGCAATCCGCAACACTCGCACGCTTCTCCAATTGTTCTTTCATCTTAAGCGTGAGCAAATGCAACTTGTGCGGGTCGTCGCGTATCTGGATTGACGCCGTCGTATCGCAATCGGTCAAAAGATTCGCAGCGTCCTGATGCCGCAGGAGATTCGGAAGCTGAGGGAGAAGAGCGGTCTCGAGGCGTCGAACCAATTCTCCTTGAGCATCATCCTGACTCAGCTCAAGTTGGCCCCATATTGCCGGCTCATCGAGTAGTTGAATCTGATAGTTTCCCG
>DATFWM010000601.1:0-4012 GCA_035259295.1 Blastocatellia bacterium
CAAGGGCTGCTCGATATTCGCGATGATGCATGTACAACGCGATGTCGAACTGCGTCGGATATGGATCGAACGCCGGTCGGTAAGGCGTCAACCGCGGCGCAAACAAAGGCACCTGTTTGCTGTAGCGCTCATACTCGGCCGAAAACAGCTCACGCATCGTCTCAGCTTCGGCCATCATCACCGGGACATAGATCACCAAATAAAACGCAGCGAACAGCGCGACGAACCACGGCACGCCGCCTCCGATCGCGACGCCGGCGCCCAACAAGAACGTGCCTAGGTACAACGGATTTCGTGTGTGCGCATATGGGCCGGTGGTCGTAAGCTCTTCCATTTTTCTCAGGTGACCAGAAGCCCACGCGCGAATTGCGAGGCCGATCAACGCGACGAAAGCGCCGGCAGCCAGCGACGCAGCGGTGGGTCGGGCCGAAATAAACAGCAAAGGCGCAAGCACAAAGCCGGTGGGCACGCGAATGCGTTGAGCTATTTGCCTGAACGTCACTTGGCCGCCTCTTGCGCGCGTTCAAATCGCGTCAACACCGCGCGCTTGACGTCGCTCACCGGGATGTCCATACACTCCCAGTGCCAGCAGCTTCGGCGGTGACAATCCGCGCGGCACCACAGGTCTCGACCGATCGTTATGTCTCGGGTATCAAACGGGCCGTTGCGCTCGGCAGACGTTGGGCCGTAAATCCCAACTATAGGAGTGCCGCTCGCCGCCGCCAGATGGAGCGGGCCGGTGTCGCCTCCGACAAACAACGCGGCCCGCCGCGCGACTGCCACGAATTGTTTCAGCGACGAAGCGAGCGAACGAGCCGCGCCCGACTTAGAGCTTGCAACTACCCGATCAGCCAGCGCCTCCTCGCCTGGTCCATATGTAACAACCGATCCCAGCTCACAATCGCTCCACAACCAATCTGCCAGCTCCGCGTAGCGCTCGGCTGACCAAAGTTTCGTCGGCCACCCGCCACCCGGGTTGATTATTACAAAGCGTCCGCGTTGATTCTCGGAGACCCTCTCAGCGAATCGCTCATCTTCACGCGAGACGGCGATTGGGAACTCATAGCCTGCGAGCGCAGGCGGCCCGCCTGCTTGCCCTCGTGCGGCGCTGGAATGTGGCAAGCGGGCCGCCTGCGCCCCCAGGCCAACCGCCGCGCGAGCGAGCGCGAGATTCTTTTCGATCACATGTTTGAACTGTGACGTTTCAACCTGTTCTGTGAGAAAAAGCCTGCTCGCTCGCTCTCTCAGATCGCTCGTCTCAAAGCCCACTCGGCGCTTGGCCCGCGAACTGAAAGCTACGAGTCCTGATTTAATCAAGCCCTGAAAGTCAATCGCAATGTCGACGAATCCTCGACCGTTGAGTTGCGAGCGCAAGCCGGTGACCCCCACGCGCGGTTGTAGCTCGATCAGCTCATCGATTGCGGGCGAGTCTTTAAGGACCGTGGCGGCCCGAGGCCTGACTGCCCACGCAATTCGCGCGTCGGGCAACGCCCGCTTGAGCAGCGCCGCCGCCGGGAGCGTGTGCACAACATCGCCGATTGCGCTGAGTTTTACGATGAGGATTCGCATCTACTGACGGAACCGGAAGGGCAGATTATAGCAGCAGCCTGGTGGCTTCGCCTCTTCAAGCTGTTGTTTCTTTGGTCTGGCCGGGCGTGCTAGAATGCCGCATAGTTTGGCACTTCATGAGCTTATGAAAAGCGTCTGCATACTCGGATCAACGGGCTCGATTGGAAAGAGCACACTCTCAGTCATCAATTCGTTGCCAGAGAGATTTGTTGTCGCCGGTCTTGCGGCCGGGCGCGATTTGGAGGGGCTGGCCGGGCAGGTCGCCCGCTATCGTCCGCGCCTCGTATCTGTTGCTGATGAACGCGACGTTCGAGCGCTGAAGGAGAATCTGCGGGCCTTAGACGTCGACCGGTTTCCCGAAATCGCGTTCGGCGAAGAAGGACTGGTCGCGGTCGCCTGCCTCGACGGAGTGGATACGGTCGTTTCAGCCACAGTTGGCGCGGTCGGGTTTCTTCCAACTTACAATGCGCTGGCGATGGGCCGTCGGGTCTGCCTCGCCAACAAAGAGACGTTAGTGATGGCAGGCGAGCTGATGACGCGCGCGGCAGCCGAATCGGGCGCGGAGCTGTTGCCGGTCGACAGCGAGCACAACGCGCTTCATCAGTGCATGCGAGGCGAGCAAACGCGTGAGGTCAAGCGGCTCATACTCACCGCATCAGGCGGGCCGTTTCGACAGACTCCGCTCGAGCGCATGCGCGAAGCGACAGTCGAAGAAGCGCTCGCGCATCCGACGTGGCAAATGGGATCGAAGATCACCATCGACTCCGCGACGCTGATGAACAAAGGGCTCGAAGTGATCGAAGCAGGGTGGCTGTTTGGTTTCACCACCGATCGAATATCGGTAGCCGTGCATCCGCAATCGATCGTGCACTCGATGATCGAGATGGTGGACGGATCGATCATTGCTCAGTTGGGCGTGACGGACATGAGGTTGATGATCCAGTACGCGCTGACCTATCCCGACAGGCTCGAGACTGAGTTGCCGCCACTCGGGTTTGACAAGCTCGCGCGGCTCGAGTTTTTCGAGCCGGACCTTGAACGGTTCCCCTGCTTGAGGCTTGCCTACGAAGCGATGCGGGAAGGTGGAACGATGCCGGCAGCCTTGAGCGCGGCTAACGAAGTCGCGGTCGCTTCGTTTCTCAACCGCCAGATAAAGTTCATGGACATACCCCGCGTGATAGAGACTACGATGGAGGCTCACGATACTCAGCCTTGCTCAACGATTGAAGTCGTGCTGGAAGCCGACCGGTGGGCGCGATCACATGCCGAGCAGTTAACACAAGGTCGGCTGGCAGTTGGATGACTAGAGTGCCGTAAAACACATTCACAGGTTGCGAAGCCGGACTGTAGACACTCTTGGAAGCGCTACGTTAAACTTAAAGGCTAATGACCGCTGAAAAAGGCGCGGTTAGTTGTAAGAGGAGATTTGTTTTGGGCTTATTATTGAACTACATAATTCCGTTCGTGCTCGTTCTGGGCGCGATGATCGTCATTCACGAGTTCGGTCACTTCATCGTCGCAAAGTTTTTTGGCATTCGAGTCGATGTATTCAGCGTCGGATTTGGCAAGCGGCTCTGGGGCTTCCGCAAGGGCGACACCGACTATCGAATCAGCCTCATACCGTTAGGCGGCTACGTCAAGATGGCCGGCGAGAACCTTGACGAGCAGCGGACCGGCGCGCCTTATGAGTTCATGTCAAAGCCCAAGTGGCAGCGGTTCTGCGTTGCGATCGCGGGCCCGGCGATGAACATTCTGACCGCGCTCGCGATACCTGCGGCGATTGCCATGATTCACCACGAAGTGCCCGCTTACCTCGACAAGCCTGCATTGATCAAGGCCGTCGAGCCGAACTCGCCGGCTGAGCGAGCCGGTCTCCAGCCGGGTGACTTGATTTTGGCCGCTGATGGAATACAGAACCCGAAGTGGCAAGAGGTCGAAGACCTGGTGGGGGTGAGCCCGGACCAGGAACTCGCGATCACCGTCAGACGCGAGAGCGAGACTAAACAGGTCATGCTGCACGTTGCCGCTCGGCCCTTCGAGCAGGAGAAAATCGGCTACTCGGGTCTCAAAGCCGATGACGAGCGAATTACCGTGAAGGATGTTACAGAAGGTGAACCTGCGGCCGTGGCTGGATTACAGCCTGACGACAACATCATCGCGGTCAACGGCAACCGCATCGAGCAAAACATTTACGGGCAGTTAGAGATCATCCGTGCGATTCGTTCGAGCGCCGACACGCCCATAACGTTAACGGTCAAGCGAGGCGATCAAACGCTCGATATCAAGGCGGCGCCTCGAATGAACCAGGGGGAGCTGCGCTTGGGCTTCACGCAGGATAGAACCGGTCGCGAGATGATCAACCAGCGGCTCCCGCTGTTTGCCGCGATCAGATCCTCGATTGATGAGAACATTCGGATATTGCAGCTCACCAGAACTGCGCTCG
>DATFWM010000602.1:0-5315 GCA_035259295.1 Blastocatellia bacterium
CATCAGCGCACGCCACCGCCTTCGGCTCGGCCTCACAGGGCGCGAGCAACGCCTGAGGACGAAGCAAATTGCCGTCGACCGCTTGTCGGAGCTTTTCCCAGCTCGCCGCGTTGGGCCATTCCGGGTCAGACGGTCTCACGCGTCGACGCGCGAGGCTGCTGGTCTTGGCTTCAACTGGCAAGTTTCGCAAAGCAATGGATTGGAGAACGCCTGCGGCCATGCCTTTAAGTACACTTCGTCGATTCATGTCTTGCCTCCTACTCCAAAGATTCTCCTTCCACAGTTTGCCGTTTACCTAATCCCTTAATCAAAAACCAAAGGCCAGCTTAGACACGCGCCGTCTTCACTGTCAGAATGAATTTGTCGTTGTCATTGGGCGCGCGCTCCACCATTGCTAGACCCGTCCAGTGACGCCCCTGATCGTCCGTGAACCTCCACCTGAGTTCAGAGTTCTTCTTCCTTGCTACGAAAGTAGCTCCGCTTTGAAGATGGGAAATGCGTTTCGCCATTCCGCCCACGCCGCTGTTCGCAGCGATGCGTTCGCGTAGAAGAGTGATGATGCTCGAAGACGTTTTGGGTTCTGAAACGAGCAACTTGGTTTCCCAACGAGTGGCGTCACCTTCGGTCGATATCATTTTTGCTTGCGCGCCTTTCAGCCTTGGGCGGGCATAAGCCAAGCCGTCGGGAAGAAATCTATCGGCCATCGCGCTGCGCGTCCACTCCGAGTCGGGCTCCCATCGGTACTCGATGCCCAAGGCTGCCGACTGCGCCTCGCCCTTGCCGAGCATCTTCGAGACGAGATGAAGCGCGCCGTCAATTCCCGAAGCCAGACCCGCCGTCGTGATTATCTTTCCGCTTTCAACATATCGAGCGTCATAGACAACTTTCGTGTTCGGAAACGCCGACAGGTCCTCAACCATACCGTAAGTGCACGTCGCCTTCCGGCCCGAGAGGAGACCCGCCTGTCCTAGCAAGAACGCGCCGGTGCAAACGGACATCACGTACTTCACCTCGTCCGATTTGGCTTTGATCCATCTGATGAGCGCTTCGTTCTTCATTTGCCTTCCATAACCGCCCCCTGGGACTAACAGCACGTCAGCTCTCGGACTATTCTCGAAGGTATAGTCGGGTATCGTTTTCTGCCCGAATACCAACGTGACCGGTTCCAGTGTCTCGGCGACCGTGTGAACCATAAGACGCGCCGCGCCGAACACCTCCCAGGGACCGGCAATGTCGATGATCTCCACTCCGTTGTAAAGAAGGACTGCAACCCTAGGCGGGCCGTCCTCCGCGTTCAGTCGGATCAGTGTCATTCCGCACTCCGGGCAGGTGCCAGGGTTGTCGAACGTGAGTTTGTCGCATGGCAGTCCGCATGGTGGGCAGAGATAAACGTTCGTTGTCGCGTTTTGGCCTTGAGTCATCCCGAGCGCCGCCGCACTTCGCCCCAAAGCAGGAAGGCAACTCGCGGCGACCATGGCATGCGTCCCGCATTTCATGAAACGCCTCCGCGTCAGTCCCTCTTCAGCCGTCCTTCTGCTCCCTTCTTTCATCGCTCTTCCTTTCCACGCGGCTTCGAAGATTTAGCCGCGTTGCGTGTTGAACTCTTATGTCATGGATATTCAGACCATGCAGACAACGTTCAATCTCTCAGTTCGCGAAAACACTTAACCTTAGCCGAGATTGTCCCCGCGTCTCAATGACTAATTCACGACATTTTCGGACATCGTGCGAGTCGAATTTCTCGTGGCCGGAAATGTCGGAACTTTGTCAGATCCGACACGGCTCCGCTAGTATATGATTCTCCGGTTAGCGTTAATTATGAAGCCGCTTCGCGTTGGGTTCTTAGGTTTCGACGGAGTGATGGCGCTCGACTTGGTCGGGCCGATCGACGCCTTCACAACTGCCGGCGTTGACGAAGCGGAGGGCCGAGCTGGCGCCCTGTACGAGACTGTGATCATCGGTCTCAGCGATAAGCCATTCAAATCAGAATCCGGCATCGTCTTTCATCCTGACAAGACAATCGCAAATGCTCCACCGCTCGATACTCTGATAGTTCCGGGCGGCCAGGGACTAAGGAAGCCTGACACGCTAAAACGAGCGGCTGAGTGGATTCGCAGTCGCGCGCCAAAGATTCGCAGAATCGCGACTGTCTGCACCGGTACTTATGGCCTGGCGGCGGCTGGGTTGTTAAGTGGTTGTCGGGTGACCACTCACTGGCGGCATGTCCACGACCTTGCGCGTCGATTTCCTGAACTGCACGTCGATCCGAATGCTCTGTATCTCAAGCAGGGAAAGTTCTACACGTGCGCGGGCATCACTGCCGGGATCGATCTATCTCTCGCTTTGATCGAAGAGGACTACGGCCCACGGGTGGCGCTCTCAGTGGCCCGCGAGCTGGTTGTTTATTTGAAGAGACCCGGTGGACAGGAGCAATTCTCTGAGCCGTTGAAGTTCCAAACGCAATCGCGCGATCGATTTGCCGATCTGGCCGCGTGGATGAAGGGACACTTGCGATCGGATTTGTCAGCAGAGGCTCTCGCCGATCGCGCCAACCTGAGCCCCCGTCACTTCACCCGTCGATTCAAAGTTGTTTTCGGAACGACTCCCGCAGATTTTGTGGAGAACTTAAGGCTAACCGAAGCGCGCGAGCGATTGACGTTGGTGGATCAAACCATCGACAGTGTCGCCGATTCAGTTGGGTTCAAAAGCGCCGACGCATTCCGGCGCGCGTTTGAGCGTCGTTATGGGCTACAGCCGAGCAGCTACCGAAAGCACTTTTCTCTCGGGCTCAAGAAATAGGTTTTTATGTACTTGATCCGCAACTTCTTCCAGGCGGGTGTGCGCGCCAACGCCAGCCCGTTGCGACTTACAACAGCGGAGATCACACTTCAGCGTCCATACAACCGCACTCGCGGGCGTCTCGATCCATAGTTTGCCCGCTCGTACCAAAGTTCTACGCTCTCGATGATTCTGTCTCCGCCTCTGAGGTCGATGTCGCGTGTGGAGCCGCCGGCGCGAATCCTCTGGCGCACCTGAACTTCTTCGCTCGTGCCGTTGCCGTAATGGACCACCACGTGACGAAATTCAACCGGCGCGCGATCAACTCGGAGCTGGATGGCTCTGAATCTTCCTTCCGCTCGCCCGACTTTGATCTTGTCGTGATCTACCGCTCCATCGACGTGCGCCTCGCCGAGATAGACCCAACCCTTCGCGTAAGACGCCGAGCCGAACCCCAGCAGCAGAATGGTTACAATGGTTGATAAGGCTCTTCTTGTCTTCATTGCAAGACTCCTCCTTTTAAATCCAGCTGGCGCGCAACTATACTATCGCCATAATTGACAAGCATGAGTTGCGCTGTGCGTATGATTCAATCTCTCGTTTTCTTAGTTTGGTCGTGCTTGTGCGCAACAATATTTCTCCGCGCTGCTGCTCCGGTTACCGCGCAAAGCGCCAACAATTGTTTAGAGTGTCACAGCCGTCAAAAAGACGAACCGGGAGCGGTCGTCGCGAACTATAGAACCAGCACGCATTATCGCGCGGCGCTCGGCTGTGATGATTGCCATGGCGGCGACAGCTCGCAATCGGAAAAGAGCAAGGCTCACGCAGGGCGCTTCGTCGCCAAACCGGACACCGCAGCTACACTCGAGATGTGCGGTAAATGTCATCGACAGCCGCTTGAGTTATTCAAGAGCAGTCGTCATGTTGCCGCACGCCCGAATGCGGCGCGTCTCGATTGTGTTGAATGTCATGGTGTGCACGCAATCGGCGCGGCGTCGGAATCATTCCGCTGGCCGCAGTTCTGCGCGGGATGTCACGGATTGGAGTACTTGCCCGCTCTGCCAAAGCAGTTTCAGGAGATGCTCACGTTAGCTGACGATCTGCGTGAGGGGCTGCATCGACTGGAAGCAATGGGCCGCTCACGTGAAGGACTTAACGGGCGTCGGAAAGAGATTCGTAATATGATCTCTGAGCTGGTGCACCGGACGGATGCTCGAGCCGGACTGGAACGAATACCTCGCATCCTTGAGCTGGGTGCGAGTCTCAAGCATCAAATCGCTTCCGAAGACAAGCAGCGCTGAACCACAAGCCGGTGACTTGCACCAAGAGGTCAGAACGAAGTACGCTTCATCGTCGCCTGAGCAACTCCAAACAATGCGGATTCTGTTTTAACGGTCGCTGACCGACTCAGCGGAAAGGAAAAGCTAATGTGGACTCGCAAATGTTTCGCCGATGAAGATAAGCCTATTCACTCCCCAATCCCGACCGAGATTTCTTCAAACGAGGAATTCATTCCGCCGCCGCAATCGCCACAGCAAAAACGCTGGGAGGCGCGCATTGTCGAGATGGCGGACCAGTGTTCGAAGAAACTCGGGATGTCGCGTCGCCGCTTCCTGCAAACCACCGGCGGGATGGCCGTCGCGATGCTCGCTTACAACGAAGTGTTCGGCAAGACTTATGACGTAGATCCCGTCGAAGCGCTGGACCCCGCCGCCTACGCCGAGAAGTGGCCGAAGAACGAATTTATCTTCGACAATCAGACTCATCACGTAGACGTCGAGAGCCGATGGTTCGAAGCGACCGACCTGGGCCGGCAAGCCGCCGACTTCTTGCGCAACTTCAGACCTAATGCCGGCTCAACCGCCGAGCGGTTGGCGCTGCTCAATGAAGCGCATTACATCAAAGAGCTTTTCATGGACAGCGACAGTGTGATGGCGATCATCAGCGGCGTGCCCACAGCCGAGTGGCGCGAGAACATCTTGCCGCCCGACAAGATGGTCAAGACTCGCGAGGACATCAACAGGATGGCGGGCGGCTCTCAGCGTATGCTCAGTCACGGCATCCTTCGGCCGAACATGGGCAAATCCGAGTTTGAAGAGATGGAGCGCCAGGTCAAGACGCTCAAGATAAATTCGTGGAAGATGTACACGGGCTCGCTGATCGGCGATGGACCGTTTTGGCTCGACGACGAGAAAAAGGTTTATCCCTTCTGGGAGCGGAGCCGCAAGCTCGGCGTCAAGAACGTTTGCATCCACAAGGGACTGCCGCTCGGTTTGTTCAACGAAGAGCACTGCCATCCGAAAGACGTCGAAAAGGTCGCGAAGGATTTTCCAGACATCAACTTCATCATCTATCACTCGGGGTTGAATCCGACTCCGACGGGCGGCGGACGTCGTCGCGAAGGCGCGCAAACAGGCCCGCAGTACATCTCGTGGTGCTCGGAGCTGATCGACATCGTCAAACGCAACAATCTGAAGAACGTGTACTTCGAGATGGGCAGCACGTGGAACATTCTGTCGGGCGGTTACGGCGGGGAC
>DATFWM010000603.1:0-7721 GCA_035259295.1 Blastocatellia bacterium
CGTCGCTCCAATCAACGACGACGGGGAACTGATTTGGGAAGAGTTTGAAGGGTCGCTAAACGAGAGAACAAAGATCGTTGCAGTAGCGCACGTCGCCAATTCGCTCGGCACAATTAATCCTGTAAGGGAGATTATTGAGGCTGCTCATCGCAGAGGCGTGCCGGTGCTGATCGACGGAGCCCAAGCTGCGCCGCACTTGAAAATCGACGTGCAGCAACTCGGCTGCGATTTCTACACACTCTCCGGCCACAAGCTTTTCGGTCCCACCGGCATCGGAGTGCTCTACGGCAAAACAGCTCTGCTCGAGACGATGCCTCCGTACGAGGGCGGCGGGGATATGATCGCTTCGGTCACTTTCGAGAAGACCACTTATAACGTGTTGCCGCATAAGTTCGAGGCGGGCACGCCGAATATTGCAGGAACGATTGCGCTGGGAGCCGCTCTCGATTACGTGAATGAAATCGGGCTGGACAGAATTGCAAGTTACGAGCATGAGCTTCTGGCCTACGGCAGTGAAGCGCTTTCGAGGATTCCTGGACTGCGTTTGATCGGCACCGCGAAAGAAAAAGCAAGCGTTCTGTCTTTCGTAATCGAGGGCATTCATCCGCACGACATCGGAACGATTCTCGATCGTGAAGGGATCGCGATCCGCACCGGCCATCACTGCGCAATGCCGGTAATGGATCGCTTCGGCGTGCCTGCTACGTCGCGAGCATCTCTTGCCTTTTATAACACGAAGGAAGAAATCGACGCGCTGGTCGCGGGGATCTACAGGGCGAAGGAGGTCTTTCATTCATGACGGACCTTCACGATTTATATCAGGAGTTGATCCTAGATCACGGCAGGCGTCCGCGAAACTTTGGCCGGCTGGAAGAAGCGAATCGCAGTGCCGAAGGCTATAACCCGCTGTGCGGAGACAAAGTGAAGGTGTATGTGAAGTTGGATGACGACGTGGTGAGGGACGTTCGGTTCGAAGGTTCCGGCTGCGCGATATCGACGGCATCCGCTTCGATAATGACCGAGTCGTTGAAGGGAAAGACGCGTTCGCAAGCTGAAGATCTGTTCGAGACGTTTCACGACCTCGTAACCGGAAAGGCGCCGAAGCCCGACGCGGCTGATCTCGGCAAGCTCGAGGTGTTCTCCGGCGTGAGCGAATTTCCCATTCGCGTGAAGTGCGCGACTCTGTCGTGGCACACGCTGCGAGCAGCGCTCAAGGGCAACGGCGACGTTGTATCGACGGAGTAAGACATGGAAGCCGAGCGCGAACTGAAAGTAGTCGATCTCAAGGCGCCGATCATCGACGCGCTGCGCACTTGCTATGATCCAGAGATTCCGGTGGACATTTACGAGCTTGGCTTGATCTACGATATCGATGTTCAACCATCGGGTGCAGTGACAATCAAGATGACTCTCACCGCGCCGAATTGCCCGGTTGCCGGTAGCCTTCCGCTGGAGGTCGAGCAAAAAGTGCGGGCGGTCTCGGGGGTGACGGACGTGAAAGTTGAGTTGGTTTGGGATCCGCCGTGGTGCATGGACAAGATGTCGGACGCGGCAAAGCTTCAGCTCGGGATGTTTTGATGTAGCACAGACTTCAGTCTGTTTTTCAGTGCACGAAGATGATACAGACTGAAGTCTGTGCTACACGTGGAGGTCATATGAAACTCAGCTCGCAGGAAGAATACGGACTCCGGTGTCTGTTACGAATCGGAGCACGAGGCGAAGGCGGGACGTTAACCATTCCTGAGATCAGCCGAGCCGAAGGAATCTCTCCCGAGTATGTAGCGAAGCTGATGCGCATTCTCCGTCGAGGTGGACTGGTGAAGAGCGCGCGTGGAGCTGCGGGAGGCTACACGCTGGCGAGGCCGGCAGATCAAATTACAGTAGGCGAAGCGTTGTACCCGCTGGGCGGCCGTTTATTCGAATCCGACTTTTGCGATCGACACTCAGGCTTTGAGAGTCTCTGCACTCATTCAATCGACTGCTCGATCCGCTCCCTTTGGCGCGCATTGCAGACTGCGGTGGACCGGGTGTTGACTCAAACTACGTTGAAGGATCTGCTTTGCAGTGAACCCGAGATGATTACCTTGGTGAGTGACCTGTGGAAGAGTTCCGAAAGCCAACGCCGGAGTCTTTGACCGAAACAAGTCGGCGGTTCATCTTATGAGCAACTTCAATCGCTGCAATCTCTCCTCTGCAGCCGCGAGCGTTTCATCCTTCTTGCAGAACGTGAATCTTACCTGAGACCGGCCAAGCTCAGGCTCGTGATAGAAGCTGCTGCCAGGCACTACTGCGACCCCGATGTCTTTCACCAGAAAGCGAGCGAACTCGACATCGTCCTTGTAGCCGAACCCACTGATGTCCGTCATCACGTAATAAGCTCCATCAGGATCGAAGCAGCGAAAGCCCACATCTTTCAGAACCCCGAGCATTCGATCGCGGCGCGTGGTGTAGTCCGCTTGCAACTTGTCGTAGTACGAACGCGGCAGTCTCAACGCGTGCGCGCCCGCCTCCTGCAATGGGGCCGCAGCGCCCACAGTCAAGAAGTCGTGCACCTTGCGGATCGCAATCGTTATCTGGGGCGGAGCAATCGTGTAGCCAACTCGCCAGCCGGTAACCGAATAAGTCTTCGACAAGCCGTTGATTGTGATCGTGCGGTCGCGCATGCCGTCGAGCGTCGCTATTGCGATGTGCTTCTTGCCGCCAAACAGGATGTGCTCGTAGATTTCGTCAGTGATCGCAATCACGTTCCATTTGTGGCAAAGCTCGGCAATAATCTGAAGCTCTTCATGCGAGAACACTTTTCCGGTCGGGTTATTCGGCGTGTTGATTATGATGGCCTTTGTGTTGTCGTTGAACGCAGCAGCTAGCTCGCCCTCTTCAAAATGCCAGTCGGGCGCGTACAGCGTCACGTATCGGGGTGTCGCGCCGGAGAGAATCGCATCCGGCCCGTAGTTCTCATAAAACGGCTCGAAAACGATCACTTCATCGCCCGGATTCACTATCGCCATCATCGCGGCCATCATCGCTTCAGTTGAGCCGCAAGTGACGGTGATCTCGCGTTCGGGATCAACTTCGAGGCCCAGATACCAAGACGTTTTTTCGGCGATGGCGTCGCGAAAGCTCTTCGCTCCCCACGTGATCGCGTACTGATTCACGTCGGCCATGATCGCGTCGCAAGCGGCGAGCTTTATTTCCTCGGGAGCCGAAAAATCGGGAAAGCCCTGCGACAGGTTGATCGCGCCGTAAAGCTGCGCCTGTCGAGTCATGTCGCGGATGACTGATTCGGTGAACTGGTTAGCCTTGTGGGAAATGATCTGTTTTGCCATTGTTGTCGTAGGCTTCAGAGTCGACGATATGCATCGCTCCGGTGTCGCAGTTAATGGACGACGATTTGCCGCTGGTCGTTGTCGACATTGTAAATCGCGCGATAGTCGCCGATCCTAATCCGGAACAGACCTTCTGAGCCTTCGAGTTTAGTCGATTGCCGTGGAAAAGGTTGTCCTTCAACGCCTCGATTCGCTTAAACACTCGAGCGATCATCGTCTTCGGCAGAGAGCGCAGATCTTTCTCTGCCGACGGCTTAAAAGTAATTCTATAAGAGGCCATCCTTCTTGAGGCGACGTCTCATCTCCTCCAGACCGATTGGTTCTTCATCTCGCCGCTCGGCAACGACTGCTAGATCGTGGAGGTCTTCCATAAGCTCCTGGTAGCGTTTTAGTGAGAGAATGACACTCTTCTTATTTCCCCTTGAGTCAACAACAAATTCTTCGTTGGTAGCCATGCCTCAAACCTCGTCGCTGAAGATCGGGCCTCAGCGAATCGTGTCTTGCTTCACTCGATCGATAATCGACTCTACCGCAGAAGCATATTCGCCTTCGGGATCGAGTCGCAAGTAGCTGCGGTAGGCTTCAATTGCTTCTTTCGCGCGATTTGCCTTTTCCAGAATCTCGCCTAGTTGATAATAAAGAATCGGCTCTGTTTCCATATCTTGAATTATGCCGATTCGATATTCTTTCGCTATCTCGTCGATCAAACGCTGGTCAGACCGGGACTGAGAAAGCTCATTCAGAGCGATCGCCAGCCCGATGTGCGCTTCGAACGCGTTGCCTTGCGCGAGGCGAATCGCCTTTCTGTACTCGACAATCGATTCGTCGACCAGTCCTTGCGCGCGCCGAAGATTCGCGAGCACGGTTTGCGCTTCAATCTGCGTTCGTGCTCCGAACTTCATCGCTGTTTGAATTTGCTTCTCGGCTTCCCGAAAATCCTGCAGCGCGATCAGGCTACGAGCCATCGCGATCCTTGCTTCTGGAAATGCGGAGCGCAACGCTATGGCCTGTTTCAACTCTTCAACAGCATCCCTATTCTTACCTTTGTCGCGCAACGATTCGCCGCGTTGATGATGCAGCGTTGTCTCGTCGGTCGTCGGTTGCTGAGCCACTCGCAGCGTCCGACTTCCGCTAGCGGGGATAACGACAGAGCCTTTCCAATCGGCGTAGCCAACGGTTCGCACTCGAACCGGGAATGCGCCAGCGAAAACATGCGGCAGGTCAAGCTCGCCTTTGGCGTTCGTCGCTCCGTGTCGAATGCTGTTGATGAAGACGACTGATTCGGAATGGCCGGTGATTACTTTGAGCGCCCCGGTCGCATTTGCGCGAAGGGTTGCCGAAGCGGGTCGTTTGCGCGATGGGGCCTGCGAGGCGAAGGTCAAGCTGCCGATTAGGACGAGTAACAATGGAAATCGAGAATGGATGATTGAGAATCGAGGATCGTGATGGCGGCGATCCTCCAGCCGCGATCTTTTATCCTTGCTTCGTCCTCTGCGTCTCTGCGGTGAACCTGGGTTCAACACGTGAACATCTTACTATTCTTTATAAAACCTTCGATAGTTCGCGGCGTAGCGGAGAACGTTCTGGATGTAGCCGCGCGTTTCGGAAAACGGGACGCTCTCAATCCAGTCTTCTATGTCCATCGAGCCTCGGCTGGCGATCCACGCTCGCGCTCTGAGCGGTCCAGCGTTATAAGCCGCCGCAGCATACTCGATGCGTCCGAACTCTCCGAGCATCTGCGCGAGGTAGTTCATTCCAAGCTTGATGTTAAGCGCCGGATTGTAGAGATCAGCCGCAGTAATCGCGCCGTTGCCCTGGCGTTTCGAGATCAACTGTCCGGTAGCCGGCATTACTTGCATCAATCCGCGAGCGCCGACGCGCGAGATTGCGGTTGGATTGAACACGCTCTCCTGGCGAATCAAGCCGGCGGCGATGTAAGGGTCAATACCGTAACGTTTGGCTTCCTGCTTGATCGTGCTCCAAGCAGTGAGCGGGAAAAATATCTCCCACGCCTCCCGCGGCAAGTCCGAGTCGCGGTACGAATACAGGTCTGGATAACCCTTGCGTAAGACGAGCGTTGCTTGAAAAGTTTCGCCGCGACGCGAGTACAACTCGGCCAACCGCAAATTGAGCTTGGGTGACGTGGGAGCGGCTTCCAGAGCCTTGTTCAGCTCCTTGATCGCAAACTCGTCTAGCCCGATGACTTCCAGATCATTGGCCTTGGCGACCCGACCGGCCTCTGAGCCATTCGCCGTTTCTTGGATTGGCTCGACGCGCAAGACGTTCGCGCGAATTACTTCGAGGTCCGACCCGGGCTTCGGCAGTTCCGGCTTGAGAGTCGGCTCAGCTTTTCGCAGCGCTGCTGATCTAAGTCCCGCAACGTAACCGTGATAGCCGTAGCGGTAGCGCTCGTTCGCCAATTCGTACAGCGTGAGCGCTCGCGATTTGTGACCGAGCCGCTCTTCGGATTTCCCCGCCCAGAAACATGCCTCGCCCACGAACTTGGTCTCCGGGTAGCGGTAGCTTGCAAGATGCTGCTGGAGGATGCGTGCAGCTTCGGCGTAATTCTTCGAATGATACGCGAACCAGCCGAGGTTATAAGAAGCCTCCGCCGCGTACGCACTCTTCGGATAGGAAGCGAGCAGTTGGCGATAGCGAGTAGCTGCCTCTGACTCGCGATCTTGCTTCTTAAGATAAGTCGCGAGACTGTAAAGAGCTTCGTTGGCCCATTGACTCTTCGGGTATTGGCCGAGCAGACGATCGACCAACTGTGAGGTTTCAGGTGAACGACTGGCCCGACGAAGCGCCTCGGTTTGATTAAACGACGCTTCAGCGCGCAGCTCAGGATTGCGATTGCTCACGCGAGAAAGCACACCTACAGCTTTCGCCGCTTGCTTGTTGTTCAGCAGACTCACGCCGTAATGAAAGTGAACTTCATCTATTCGGTCGGCTTCCGGAAAGCGCGCGAGCAACTGTTCGTAGGCCGTCGCCGCTTCAGCGTATTGCCTCGCATCGAACAACGCCTCGGCTCGCGATCGCTCCTGTTCGAACGATCCGGCATTGTCTTTAGGCGACGCGTTTAACGCAGCAAGCCTCGCCTCCGCTTGAACACTCGCCGTCGTAGCGGGAAGTTCGTAGTATATTCGCCGGTAAAGTGTCAAGGCCTGATCGGCGTTTCCCATCGACTCATAAGCTTGAGCTGTCACATAGATTGCGTTCGCGTCGTTTGCTTCGACCATCCGTGCGAGTTCCTTGACTGCGCCGGCAGGATCGCCGAGCGAAACGGCGATTTCCGAGGCTCGAAGTCTGGCTTCACGCGCCTTCAACGAATCGGATTGCTTTGCGTAGACGGCGTTGTAATCGCGCCGCGCTTCGCTCTTGGCGTTGACGGCCGCTTCGCTCTCCGCCCGAAAGAACAGAGCATAATCAGCGAGCGCGCTGGTAGAGCCAATCGCCCGGCTGTCCAGCGCTTCTACCGCCGCGTGATAGTTTTGAGCCGTGTAATAAAGATAGCCTCGAAGAAACCGGGCGAGAGCCGCAGCTCGCGACCGTGAATACTGCGATTCGATGCGAGTCAAGTCGCTGACGGCGGGCTTCTCGTTGCCGTTGCGCGCCAATTTCTGAAGCTCTTCGATGCCTGCGTCAGCATCTCTCGGCGCACGCTGACACGAGACCGTCAGCGGCGTGATCAAGCCGAAAGTTATAATGAGCAGAAGAGCAACTGCGATGCGTTTGTGCATTAGTTCGCCTGGTACTAGTCAGTGATCCGACACAAGAGAATTGAAAATTGGAAAATGAAAATTGAGAATTTCAAATTTGAGATTTGAAATTTGACTTTGCAATTTTCAATTTCCTACAGCGACCGAGGGTCCCGGACAATCCGAGCCGAGCTTAGATGGGTCGCCTTCGGCAAGCGTGCTGACTAACTCATCGTAGAAATAATCAAACTTGGCCGCCACGCTTGGAGTAACGCGTTTGTCGTACATCTGCCGGCTGCGGTCCACGTCCTCTTTGAGTCGATCATACAGATCGCCGGTCCGACGTCCTTCGGCAACCTTTTGTTCGTTGTAGAGTTTTATCTCGCTCACCAACAACCTGGCGAATCGACGCGCGTCGTTGTGCGCCTTCTCCTCTTCCTCGTGCATCCCGCTAGAAGCGGGCGCTGAAGCCGCGAACATGGCAGGCTCTGCCGTCGGCCTGAAAAACGTCGGCGCCGGTGCCGCAGTCGATCCCGCGTCTACCGAAGAATGCGCGATCGGCTGGTGAAACCCACCTGATTGGACTCCAGCACTTGTCGCCGGAGCGGGCGCGGCAGCCGGTCTCGCAGGTTGCGCGCCCTCTGACATCCTGGCTCGAAGCGACACAAGCTCGACAACCAGTCCGGCTGTGTTGGTC
>DATFWM010000604.1:0-11964 GCA_035259295.1 Blastocatellia bacterium
TTGGGCCTGAGGCAGGGTCAGCTCCATATCGACCAACTGCCTCTGGTGGTGCTCAAGCATCAACCGAAACAGCCCTTCGACAAACCGGTCAAGGATCCCTTCGCCCTCTTCTATAACCATTATCTCCTTCCAGTTTAATTAAGCTATCTAAATATTTAATATATCTTAATTATATCTTTATTATATGACTAAATGTCAAGTGTAATAAGTGTTTAGCGGATGTAGGGGAAGACTGGGCTGAAGGCTAAAACCCGACACTCCCGAAGGACCGAGTATTTAGGTTTACTTCCGTTAGTTCCCGACCTCGTTGTTCGACGCCGGCTTCTCGCGTTGCAACCATGTTCGCGTAGATTCCGCGACGAGTGCGCACCTGCAACCCGGGCCTCGTCGCGTAGACGTTGATCGCATGAAATCTCGTGTCATCACGCGCACGCTCGGTGGAGTAGGCGAATATGTATTCCGTTCCTATCTCGGTGGCAATCTGCGGGCTCAGCCGGGCAAACTCATCCCGAGCGCCCGGATTCCAAATCCATCCGCCGGTTTCCTCGGCGAGCCCCTTAAGAGTGATCTCGGCGGCTTCGAGTTGTCGATAGTAGGCACGCAGCTTCTCGATTCGTTTGCGCGCCGCAGGGTCGATCATCTCGTACCATGAAAGCGGATTGAAAGCGCGAGGCTTCAGCTCACGCATCAGCATCTCGTTCTGGCTGACAACGTAAACGGTCGCGCGGGACCGATGCAGCTTGGTGAGGACAGTCTCAAAGTCCAGCTCATCAAACGAGTCGATCCCATCGGTAATGACAACGACGCTCTTGCGTCCCGCGGCTCTGGGGAGCACTTCCTCGGCCGCGTAGCGCAATGCCCCGTAGAAGTCCGACTTGATGCCCGGCTTGAACTTCCATTCGAGCGCGCGACGCAACGCTTCCCTGTCGCCGGTCCACTGCGAAATCAAGTTCGTCCGGTCGGAATAGGTGATCACCGCCGCTTTGTCCTGTTCACCCAGCGAGTCGATCATCTTCAAGGCAAGGTCGCGGTTTATGTTCAGGTTCTTCAGCGTGCTGTCGCCGCCCGCGTCAAGCACAAACAAAATGTTGGCGGGCGTGTGCATCACCGAGTTGATAACTTGTCGCTTGCCGTCCTCAGTGAGTATGAAATCAGTTTTCTGAAGATTGGGTGGGAGCTTGCCGTAGTCGCTGTGAACGCTGACCGGAAGGAGCACTTCCTCGACGCGCAGGCGAATGGTGTCGTCGCGATGCTGAGGGGGCTTCGCTTGTCCGCGCAACCGGCCGCTTTGAGGTTGCACTTCCGACGCCGCCACGATGATCAACCCGAGAACCGCTGCTGCTTCAAACTTCCACTTGAGCGACATTTCAATCCCCCAAGAGAACGAGCCGACAGATTACGGGAGAGTCTCAGTTTACTAAAGTTCTCAGATAAATGATACGAAGACTTCGTTGGAAAGCAAGCGTCCGGCGGGCGTCAGCGCTAATCGCTCCGGGCTCATCTCTATCAGCCCGGCATCCGCGAGCCGGGGCAACTCATTCGCGTAGCGCTCGATCACGTCTACGCCATACTCAGATTGGAACTCTGTCAGGCTAATGCCTTCTTTCAATCGCAGCCCCATCATTAGCGCGTCTGCCGCACGGTCTCCCTCGTTGAGCTCGCGTCGTTCGGCGATCGCATGATCGCCCGACATAATTCTGTCGATGTAGGTTTCAGTTTTCAAAACATTAGACCATCTCGACCGGCGGTCATAAGAATGAGCCCCACAACCCATTCCGTAGAACGCTGCGCCGGTCCAATACTTCAGGTTATGTTTCGACCTGAAAGGGCTGATCAATGCGCTCTGGCTTGTCCGCGCGCCAGCGAAATTAGAGATCTCATAGTGTTCATAGCCGGCTTGCTCGGCAGCGCTGCAGGTCATTCGATACATTTCGGCAGCCAGATCGTCGTCGGGCCGCGGCCGCAGCCCGCGGTTTACCTGAGCGTAGAGCTGAGTGCCTTCCTTTAGATCGAGCATGTAGAGCGACAGATGTTCCGGCCCAATGGTCAGTGCTTCACCAAGATTGAACTCCCAATCCTCGAGGCTCTGTTCTGGAAGCCCGCCGATCAGATCAAGACTGATGTTGTCGAAGCCGGCTTCCCGGAGCAAATTTAGGGTGCGCCTCGCATCCTGGGCCGTGTGTGTTCGGCTAAGCGATACAAGTTCACGGTCGATGAACGACTGCACGCCGACGCTCGCTCGGTTTATTCCCGCATCGAGCCACTTATCGGTCCTCTCGCGTGAGAACGTCGCCGGATTTATCTCGATTGTGATTTCGCTATTCGGCGCGACATCAAACGCCTCGCGACAAGTACGGACGAGCGTTGCGAGATGTCTCGCTTCGGTTATTGACGGTGTGCCACCGCCAAAGTATATCGTGTCAACCTCTCGAGGCAGTCGTCCGCCCCAGTAAGCCAGCTCACGCGATACGGCGTCGACATAACGTTCGACCAAGGGTCCAAAGAAATCGGTTGTGTTGAAATTGCAGTAAGTGCACTTGCGCTCGCAAAAGGGGATGTGAATGTAGATCCCTGCGCGCTGGTTCACGTTGAGATTATATCACCCCAAAGGCCGAAGCTCCCCGAAGCGCTATCGTTAGGGGGCTTCTCCTTCGAATGGACTGCCGGATATTAGCGGCGTCTCGCCGGGGCGCTGGCTGTCGTGTTCGGTCAAGGCATCGAGCAAAAAGAGATAGGTTTCAAGTATTTCTCGATGATCGGGACTGCCGCTTCTGGGCACCGAATAATACGCCTGCATCAACCCTGCTGCAACAAGTTCCAGATGCTGCTTTCTTTCGTCAATCATTCCTGTGCTCCTGTCATAAGCATCAAGTTTTATCGTCGCGAACATTGCCGGTTAGCGCAAGCCTTTGCCCTTCTCTGGTCACGCTGATATTCTTGGCTCTGTTCGAGGCCCAAGCATAATTCTATTTGGCTTGCAGAAATGAATCACAAACGCGGAACAAGATGAGGGACCCCATCAATCTCACGGCCAAGACAACAGTGGTGACCGGCGGCGCCGGCTTCGTTGGATCAAACGTCGTCCGGCGACTGCGGTCGGAGGGCGCACGGGTCATCGTGCTTGATGACTTCTACACCGGCGACAACAGCAACTTGCCTTCGGATGAACCGAACGTTGAAGTTATTCGAGGCAGCGTGACCGATTTCGATCTTGTGCGAGAAACTGTCAAAGGCGCCGACCTGGTGTTCCACTTGGCAGCTCGCAACATCATCGTGTCTACCAGAAATCCGCGCGAGGATTACGAAGTCAACATTGGCGGGACGCTCAACGTTCTGCTCGCGGCTCGCGAAGCCGACATACCGCGCGTCGTCTATTCTTCCTCGACTTCCGTCTACGGTAACCCTCGCTACTTGCCGATAAATGAAGACGACGCGACAAACATGCTAAGCCCTTACGCGGTTTCGAAATTCGCAGGCGAGAATTACTGCAAAGCCTTCTATGAAAGCTACGGCCTATCGACGGCGGTCGTTCGATACTCGAACGTCTACGGCACCGCGCAGCGGCCCGACAATCCCTACTGCGGCGTGGTCGCGAAGTTCTTCGAGTCGGCGATGGCAGGTGAGCCTCTGCGAATCCACGGAGACGGCGAACAGACTCGTGATTTCACTTACATCGACGACGTGGTTGAAGCAACACTGTTGGCGGGCATCAATCCCAAGGCCGACGGGCAGGTCTACAATGTCGGCACGGGCCGCGAGACAACGATCAACCATCTTGCTCGCCTGATTATCGAGATAACCAGCGCGAGCGTCGAACCTGCGTACGTCGATCGTCGCGACATCGACAACATTCGCCGCCGGGTTGTGAACATCGAAAAAATTCGACGGGAGCTTCGCTGGGTTCCAACCTTCACGATCGAGCAGGGTCTTCGTAGAACTTACGAATGGCTGAAACAGACTACAAGTTGAATCTCGCGGCGCTGACGCCTGATCCCGCCTACCGCTCGCAAGATCAACCGCGCGTTCTCTGCGTCGCGCCCGCGTGGAACGAGGGCGAGCGCATCGCTCGTGTGGTCCGCGCCGTTCCGAGCGACGTCGTTGAAACAACGGTTGTCGTGGACGACGGCTCGGCCGATGATACTGCCAGTCATGCGGATGCCGCCGGCGCGACGGTGATTCGATGCGCGACCAATCGCGGGGTGGGTGCTGCAATTCGCAGTGGTATCGACTACGCCATAGAATACGGGTATGACATCGTCGTGGTGGTATCAGGCGGCGGCAAGACTCCGCCCGAACAAATACCGCGCCTGCTGAGACCGATCATCAACGGCGAAGCTGAGCTCGCTCAAGGATCGCGCTACCTGGAAGGCGGTGAGTATTTGCGGATGCCGCTTCGTCGAAGGCTCGGCACGCGCGGCTACACGCTCTTGTTTTCGCTCTTCTGCGGGCGCCGGGTCACCGACGCATCCAGTGGATTCCGAGCGATCAAAACTTCGCTGTTTGATGACAAGCGAATAAACCTTTGGCAGGACTGGCTGGATCGCTACGAGCTCGAACCGTATTTGCTTTTCAAGGCTTTGCGCCTGAAACACAAAGTGGTAGAGGTTCCAGTGACGATCGAGTATCCGAAAACCGACGGAATCGCCTACACCAAGATGCGCGCGTTAACCGACTGGTGGAAGATTTTCAGGCCTGTGCTTTTTCTGGGGCTTGGGATCAAGCGATAGTCACTAAAGGTCCATCACTCGACGCTGAAGTCCATCTCCTGACGCACGACGCTGCGGCTTTCTTTCCCTCTCAGCTTGTCTCTGACCGTCGCCTCGAAAGTGTAATCGTCAGCCGCGAGCTTATTAAGCTTGATCATTCCGCCTGTGATAATCCGAGCCGGCGGCGCGCTGCCTTCAGCTATCTCGACCGGACGCCACTGGCCGCTAAACTTGACATTGCTGCCCCGCAGCACGCGGATTCGAATTTCCAGTTGCGGCTGTTTGGTCTTGCTGTCGAGCTTCGCGTTGTAGATGACCAGCGAGTATAAGAACTCACCACCGGCCTTGAACCGGCGCTGTGAAGGCGTCCCTGACTCTCCGGCAGTATTCATCACTTTTCCATCTTGTATCGTCTGGCCGCTCAGAAACAGGCTACTCGTCGACAACCGGTCGGCCTTCATGTTGGGAATGTCGATGTAATCGTTCGCGGTGCCGATCAGCCCCGATCCGATCTCGCGCAGAAACATCCTGATCTGATAAGTGCCCGCCTTAAGGTTCAGTGTTCGCGTGGCGACGAACCCGCGCTTGAGCGCCCCTTCGTAAGTCTGCGGGAGAAGATTCATATCCAGGGTGTTCGAGAACTTATCGACAGCCTTCCCGGTGGTATCAAACACTACGCCGAATTCGTCGAGCTTCGTTTGGTATCTCCCCTCGACCTGTGCGAAGTGAAGTTTCGACGCGTCGATGTGGAGCAGGACTGTGACCACCGGCTCGTGCTGGGCGTCGTCGATGTACAGCGGGGTCAGACGGAGATCGATGTCCCGACGAACAAGCGGTGATGAAATAGCCTCGAATGCCTCAGCTACCTTTGGATCTAACTTGGAATAGTCGGGTGACAAGGGCCTGGCCAGATATGACTTGCGGTATGAAACCGTGAGGTCGGGCCGCTCGCGAACGACAACTTTCACCTTGTGAATCTTCCCGTCCCAGCGTGTCTCCGGATAGAAGCCCAGCATGTAGTACGCCGAGTTCTCGTCGAGCACCGAATCAAGCCCTCGCTTGATGTCATTGTTATTACCGAAGAACTTGCCGCCGGTCTCGGCGGCGATTACCCTCAGGCTGTCCTGAGATTCGAAGAAGTCAGACCGCTTGTTGTTATGGGCTTCCGTGACGGCCGAGGCGATGTCGCCATCGCCATCTATCTGGTCCGAGGCGTTGAGCGAAACGGTATCGAGTCCGCGCGGATCGATTGTATAAAACACCACGTTTGATTGGGCCGCGAGCGCGGTTGTTTGATTCAAGTCTTGTGTAGTCTGCGTCGCGAACAGCCTGATGCCTTCAGATACAAAAACGCTGACTTTCCGTCCGGGAAGCTTGCCCATCGATTTGATGACCTGTTTCAACGCGTCAAGCGTCGCGCGAACGTCGGCTTCTTCGAGCGGATCGGGCATAGTTCCCATGCTCGCGCCTCCTCCCGGCATCGATAACCCGCCCCCGCGGCGGCCCGAGGCAGGACCGGCTCCGGTGCCCATCGTCGGCGCGCCCATACGCGCGAAGCTGCGATAGGGAGTGGTGTCGTTGGAGAAGTAAAACGGACGGAGCCTATCTATCGCGCGGTGCAATAAGCGTTGGTCGGACGTGAACTGCTGCAGAAGTCCCGAGCCGCCACCGGTTGGCAGGATCAGAACCAGGTCGCCGGGCTGCATCTTGTTATCGACGAAGTCCTCGAGCATCTTTCGTGTCCGATAAATGTTTTCAAACTTGATGTGCAGGGTGTCGACGACGAATGCGATGACGCGCTTGAGTTCCCCGGCCGTGATTGCCTTCGGCAATGAGCCGGTCTCTGTCGTAGCTTCGGTCACGCGCCTGGTGTTGGCTTCTTCGTAAGAGAAGTTGCTTATCTGCTGACGTTTGTTGTTGTCGTAGAGCTCGAAGTCTTCGCGTTTGAGTCCGGCGACCCGTTTGTTGTTTTTGTCGGTCACGATCACGTCGATTTGCACAAGCTCTGTTCTGAGCTTTATCTCGCCCTGATCCTGGTTCTTCTTCTCCTGAGCCCCGATTCTTGACATCGTGATTGAAATCATCAGGGCCACCAACAAAAACGAGACACTATTCTTTGGCATCGCAACCTCCGATCTAACACGGCCTACGCAGGATCGAGTGTAACACCGGTCATCAGTTAAGACGAAGCAGGAGGCCTGCCGGCTTGATAAGATTGCGATGTTAATAGAGACTTTCCCAACGGAGGCGCTGAAACTTGTCACCAGGTAGCGGCCAATTCGAGTTTGACTTCAAGGAGGATGCGCTCAGCGGTCGTGTGGTTCTGGTAGCCGGAGCGACAGGCGGACTCGGCAGCGCAACCACAGCGTTGCTGGCTCGCGACGGAGCGACAGTCGTTGCGGGCTGTCTGCACGATAGCCAGAGAGCGGTAGCCTTGAAACAGGCTCTGGGAGCCAAATACAAGGCGGCAGTCCATCTGGTCGAGGGCGACATATCAGATCCAGAAGTTCGTGCTCGCTACGTCGAAACGGCTGATGCTGTGGGCGAGGGGCTTTATGGATTTGTCTGCTTCACCGGCGATCCGGCGCGGGTCAAGTTCGACGACGTGACCGACGCCGATTTGCACGATTCGATGCAAAAGAACTACGTCGCGCCGATTCTGCTCGCGCGCGAGGCGGCCTCGCGAATGCTGAAGCGCGGCGAGGGCGCGATTGTGTTACTGTCGACGATGCAAGCAGTCGCTCCGTTTGAATCGAGTATCAATTACGCTGGGCCGAAGACCGCGTTGATCCAGGCGGCTCGAATAATGGCAAAGCAGTGGGGCGGGTCCGGCGGAGTGCGCGTGAACATAGTTGCGCCGGGCGTCAATCGCGCGGGGATGGCTTTGAAGTCTATCGAATTGGGCAAGTATGACTTTTACGTGGATCAGAAGATCATCCCGCGTTTCGGCCAGCCGGAAGACGTGGCTCGTGTGGTGAGGCTGCTGCTTGAGCCTGACAACTACATCACAGGACAGGTGATCACGGTCGATGGCGGGCTGACGCTGCGACGGGATAAAGGATAGACTTTCTTTGAGAGCGAGTATTGCAAACTTGAAATCCGGCGGAGGCAGCAGTGAACACAAGGCAGCTTTTAGACCTGGCGGGTGACCCTCGTTTCATCGAGGGCATCTACAATTATTGCGATCGTTGGTGCGAGCGCTGCCCGCTCACTTCTCGCTGCCTTCTTTACGCGCAAGAACAGGCAGACGGCGAGGACTTGGACGCCTACGACATAAACAGCGAAGCTTTCGTTGAAAAGCTCAAGTCGATATTCGAGCAGACTCGCGAGATGATCACGGCGATGGCGAAGGAGCGTGGCATAGACCTTGACTCGCTCGACCTCGAGGACGACTCAACCACACGCAAACGACAAGAGCTATCCGAGTCCCATCCGCTTGCGCGCGCAGCCGAGCGATATGCAAAAATGGTCAAGCTATGGTTCGATCAAGAATACGCGGCGATCGAACAAGAGCTTCAAGCAGCCGAAAAGGACGGGTTGCCCCTTGTGGATTTTAACCTTCAGGAGAAAGTCGAGCGTGTTGGAGATGCATTAGAGGTTATTCGCTGGTATCAGTTTCAGATCGCAGTAAAGATAATGCGCGGCCTGATGTGCGACGAATTCGATGAGTATGAAGACCAGGAGAACGTTCGGCAAAAAGATTCAGACGGTTCAGTCAAGGTCGCGTTGATAGGTATGGACCGCTCGATGGGCGCGTGGGGCAGATTGAAAGAGGAGTTTCCGGCTCGCGCGGATGCGATCCTTCCCTTTCTCGTACACCTCGAGCGGCTGCGTCGAAAGACCGAACAGGAATTCCCTGATGCTAGGAAGTTCATAAGGCCCGGCTTCGACGATGCGCCGGACCAGTATGTAAGCTGAGGCTCCGGTAATTCGGTATTTCAATGAAATCAGTTTCATCCGCTCATTGGTCAGTGTTGATTGTTCGCTCCGTAGCCGTCATCCTCATAAGCACCTGCTGGTTGAGCGCCCAGCAGCCGCAGCAGTTCAAGATAACTCCGGACGTTCGCGCTGCTCTCGATCACGTCTCCGCCGATTCGCTGCGAGGCCACTTGTCGTTTATCGCTTCAGATGCGCTCGAAGGGCGCAACACTCCTTCGCGCGGACTCGACATCGCCGCCGAATACATCGCAGCACAGTTCAGGCGGAGTGGGCTCGAACCTGTGGGCGATGACAGCTACTTCCAGACTGCTAATTTCCTCTTCAGCGAAACCCCGATGGACGCCTTCGAGTTGAAGTTCCAGGTGGGTTCTGAGACGGTTAGCGTTGCCAAGAACCAGGTTAGCTTTAACATCGACAAAGCTCTAAACATTTCGGCTTCGTTGTTGAAGGTCGATTACAACGATGCCGCGGCAATCGCCGCTCTCACTCCAGAACGTGTTGATGGGAGGGTGGTCATCACCGAAATTCCGGACTCGCGGCGCTTTGAGCAACCTCGACGGCTCGAGATGTTCCTGGCTCGTGAACAGTTTCTTGGCAGGATGGCGGCGCTGAAGACCCCGGTGGTCATCTCGATCGACCGGAACAGCGCTACCGGAAGCGGCGCGGGACAGGGGCGTCTGATTGATCCGGAGAGCAGACGCGATTTTATCCAACCTGGCGCGCCCGTCATAACCGTTCACGATCCGAGAGTGGTGAAGCAATACGACCAGATGACGTCGATCGCCGAGACCGCCCAGATTGTGGCTAACGTGCCTGCGCAAGTGGAGAGACCTGTTCGTCTGCGAAACGTCATTGGTGTTTTGCGCGGCTCAGACCCCAAGCTTAAAGAGAGTTATGTTCTCGTAACCGCTCATTATGATCACCTGGGCAAGCGTCCAGGCACGCAAGGCGACAACATCTTCAACGGCGCTAATGACGACGGCAGCGGGACAGTCTCGGTAATCGAGCTCGCTTCGGCACTTGCATCGCTAAACCCTCGTCCGAAGCGAACCATCGTCTTCATGACTTTCTTTGGCGAAGAGAAAGGGCTACTCGGCTCACGTTATTACGGCCGCCATCCTGCTTTTCCAATCGATAAGACAGTAGCCGATATCAACCTCGAACAAGTGGGGCGCACCGACAGCAGCGATGGTCCGCAGATCGCAAACGCGACCCTTACCGGTTTTGACTACTCAGATATCGCGACGATTTTCAAAACGGCGGGCGAATTGACCGGCATCACCGTCTACAAGCACGAACAGAACAGCGATGCTTTCTTTCCGCGCAGCGACAACCAGGCTTTGGCCGATCAAGGCGTGCCCGCTCACACCCTTTGCACGGCGTTTGTTTATCCAGACTATCACGGAGTCGGCGACCATTGGGACAAGATTGATTACGCGAACATGGAGAAAGTTGATCGAATGGTCGCGCTGGCGGCGATTATGATAGCTAACAACCCGGAAGCGCCGCGTTGGAACGAAGCTAATCCGAAAGCGGCTCGTTATCTGAAGGCCTGGAACGAACATCACGGCAAGTGAGCCGGTTACTTGGAATTGCTGAAACGAACGAGATCGTCATAAACTTCGACCACTCGCTTTCGAGTCTCGTCAAAGGTTCCCGACGTATCTATCTCGTAGTCTGCGTATCGCAGCTTCTCGTCTGAAGACATCTGCGCTGCCACCCTGCGCTCGGCGTCTTCGCGCTCGATCCCGCTGCGCCGCATCAAGCGGTCGATTTGAGTCGCGCGATCGCAGTAAACAACAATCAGCTTATCGAATCGCTTGTAGCCGCCGGATTCGATCATCAACGCCGCGTCGATCACAGCGATGCCGTTTGGGTCGCGAGCTTCAGCTTCCTCAAGCAATCGATTCTGCTCTTCGATCACTCTCGGGTGAACGATCTCGTTTAGTCGCTTACGCCGCGACTCGTCCGCAAAGACTATCGAGCCAAGCTTCTGCCGATCGATCGAACCGTCTGACGCAAGAACATCTTCGCCGAACTCTCGAATGATGTCGTGGAAAGCACCCCGCCCCGGCTCCATGACCGAATGGGCGATCTTGTCCGCGTCGAACGTAACGCACCCGAGCTCGGCGAGCACCGAGAGCACAAAGCTCTTGCCGACTGCTATGCTCCCCGTGAGCCCCACTTTCAGCATTGAAGGAACACTCTTCGAGCGCTGCAATCGTGACTACTGTATCGTCTCACTGCTCGCAATAGGTTGTTGCTGATTAGCATCCACTACTTGAAGCGTTTGTTCGGCGAACACGTTTGAGTTGATGAGCGACTGAACGACGTAGCTACCGGAAATCGGAAACGTTACATTAGCGAAGATGGTGACGTTGTCGGCATAGCCGTCCGGGGGGACTTGAAAGGATGAGGGCGCCGAGACGGCCACCGGCTGGGTTCGATCCGGAGTCAGAATACGCACCTCAGAAAGGTATTGACCCTCGCCGGACCAGTGATTGAGTACCACCAGCTTGAGCAGCGTGACCGGCAACTGCGGCACCTGAATCGCGTAGAAGATGCCCATCAGACTGAGCTTGTGATTGATCTCAACCCTCACGTCCTCGCACATAATCGTGTAATGAAGCTTGAGATTCGATTGCTGAGTTTCATTAGTCATCGGGCCTCGCTTTCGAGGTTCAGCTTAACATTTCAAGTTCCCAAGCGCTACGTCGATCGATCCATCGTAAGTGACTGACAGTTGGATTGAACTTTCTTATTCTCCGACGAAAACCGGCTCGGGCGTGAGAACGATTCCAAATGCGTCCAGCACTCGGTTCTGAATCAACTGCTTCAACTCGATGACTTCGCGAGCCGTACCGCTTCCGCGATTGATGATCGCCAAGGCGTGCTTTGTCGAGGTTCCAACGTTGCCGTGTACGTGGCCGCGATTGATGCCGGCCCGCTCAATCAGCCACGCCGCGGAGAGCTTCACTCTCCCGTCTCTTGTTTCAAAACCCGGCAACTCGTTTTCACCTAATCTGTCAGCGCGTTGTTTCAACTCCTCGAACTCTTCTCGCGTCAGGGTGGGATTGACAAAGAACGAGCCGACGCTGCGCGAATCAGGATCGGCAGGATCGATCACCATCGCCTTGCGACGGCGGATTGCCAGCACTGCCTCGCGCACATCGGCAAGACTCGCTCTGCGGATGCCACGGTCTGCGAGATAGTGCTGAAGCTCAGGGTAACGGACAACCGGCTTGCCGCCAGCGGTCAGGCGATAAGTCACTCGGGTGATCACAAACCTATCGCGGTCGCGCGTCTTGAATCTGCTTGT
>DATFWM010000605.1:0-7208 GCA_035259295.1 Blastocatellia bacterium
AAGAGACTCGACGACACGAGGAAGACTTCATCCGGCGAACAATTGGTCGACGCAAGCGAAATCGGGTTCTACAAGCTGCGCTATCGCGACCGCGACGAGTTTGTGGCTGTTTGTCTGGACACAAAGGAATCCGATCTCACGAAGCTCAACGTCGACGAGTTGTTAGCGAGCATCACGCCTTCGCCCAGCGACCGAAGCTCGCGCGTATCTGAATCGTCGGTTCTCACTGGCGAAGAAAAAGAGAAGCGGCAGCGATTGTGGCTTCCGCTGTTGTTGATGGCGTTAGCGGTGTTTGTAACCGAAGCAGTAATCGCCCGCCGCATCCGAATTCCGAAGCTGATTTGAGGAGTAACTGACAGGATCGACATGATAAACAGGATGAAAAAAGAATCATGTCAACCTGTGAATCCTGTCTATTATTCGGGTATACTCGGTCCATTACTTTAAGGAGGATCGCGGGATGAGTCCTCAGTTAGAGAACGTAAGCGAAGTCATCAAACAAGTCCGCAGGCGCATCCAAGCGCGCAATCTGCTGCGAGGCGCGGCCATCACCGTCGCAGTCGCGGCGCTATCCCTGCTGATCACCGCCCTCACTGCCGGCTTGCTAAAACAGAGGCACGCCGCGCTGATTGTCTTGCGAGTGATGCCTTTCGTTCTGACTGGCGTCGCCGCGTGGCTGTTTCTCGTCCGCGCCGCGCGGGCGAAGATCCAAGACGCCACGATAGCGCGGCTGATCGAGGAGAAGTGCGAATTGGAAGACAGGGTGGTCACCGCGGTCGAATACTCCGAGAATCCGCGCGAGGCCTCGCCCGCGATACTCGATCGGCTGGTCGAGGACGCATCTCGCCGGGCTTCTTCTGTCCATCCGAACACCATTGTTGATCCGCGACGTTCTTATGCTTACGGCGCGGCGGCGGCGGTGATGCTTCTCGCATTGATCGGCGCGTGGCTGTTCGGCCCGAAACCGGTGTCGAAGGGCCTCGCTGCGCTTTATTCGAGCAGCGACGATTCGGTGGCTGCCAACTCGATGTTCATAAATGTGAGTCCGGGCACCGCGCGAGTCCCTCGCGGCTCGGACCAGAAAATCAAAGCCACGCTGGCCGGATTTGACGCCTCAATCGCTCAGGTGTTCATGCGCAAGGTCGGCGCCGACAACTGGGTGGCTCAAACGATGGAGCCGGCAAAGAATGCCGGCGAGTTCCAATTCCTCATTTTCAACATTCAGGACTCGGTGACTTATTACGTGGAAGCGAAGGATATTCGCTCGCCGGAGTTCGCCCTCGAAGTGGCCGACCTGCCCTTCGTCAAACAGATCGATCTGGTTTTGAACTTCCCCGCGTACACGCATCTGCCGAGCAAGAAGATCGAGAACGGCGGCGAGGTCGCGGCATTGAAAGGCACAGTAGTGCAAGTCACCGCACAACTGAGCGCAAACGTGAAAGCTGCGCGCATCGTTATCAGCGACGGCGCGAAAGTCGAGATGACGCCGGTCGACGATAGCCACTTCACCGGGCAATTCACCGTCAAGCAGAACGGGACATATCGCATTGAGCTGACCAGCGAGGGCGGTGAGCGCTACAACGGATCGAATGAATACGACATCACGGTGCTCGAAGATCACGCGCCCACCGTTGTCATCGACAAGCCGGGCCGCGACATGAAAGTCAGCAGCATCCAGGAGGTGTTCACTCAGGTTCGCGCCGAAGACGATTACGGCGTGTCGTCAATCGAGCTCTATTACTCGGTCAACGGCGGCGAAGAGAAGAAGGTGCAACTGCAAGACTTGAAGAGCGACGCCGCGCACACGCTCTCGGGAGCGCACACTTTCTTCCTTGAAGAGTTCGGGCTTCAACCGGGCGATTTCATTTCGTATTACGCCAAGGCGCGGGATAACTCGGCGAGCCCTCAGGAAGCCACAAGCGACATCTACTTCATGGAGGTGCGGCCCTTCGACCGCGAATTTCGCCAGGCTCAGCAACAGGGGCAAGGGGGCGGCAGCGATCAGGAATCCAACGCGCTCACGCGACGTCAGCGAGAGATAATCGCCGCGACCTTCCGCGTTCAGCGCGAGATCCAAAACTACACGACGCAAGAGAAAGATGAGAACGTCGGCGCGGTCACTCTGAGTCAGGAGAAGCTCAAGACCGATACAGAAAACCTTGCCGAGCGCATTCGCCGAAGGCTGGGTGACCAGCTTAACTCACAAACCGATTTCGCCAAGCTTGTCGAATACCTCGCGCAAGCCGCCAAGGAAATGGCCGGCGCTACCGACGAGCTGCGAGGCAAGAGAGTCAAGGAAGCGCTTTCCCCTGAGCAGCGAGCGTTGCAACAGCTTCTTCGAGCCGAGGCGATCTTTCGCGATATCCAGGTCGCGCGCGGAAACGGACAGGGTCAGGGCCAACAGCAAGAGCAGCAGGAGCTCGCAGATCTGTTCGAGCTGCAGCTCGACAAGATGAAGAACCAGTACGAGACGGTTCAGAGCCAGCAGCAGCAGAACCAGAACCAACAACAGGACGAGATCGCGCGTCGACTCGCAGAGCTTGCGCGGCGACAGCAGCAACAAGTCGAGCAGCGCATGCGCTCGCAGGGTCAGCAGCAGCAAGGCGGCGGCGGCGGCTCGCAGCGTCAGCAGCAGGAGATGATAGACGAGGCGCAGAAGATGGCGCGCGAGCTCGAGCGATTGTCGCGCGACCGCCGCGACCCGAAACTGGCCGACGCTGCGCAGCAGATGCAGCAAGCTGCCGACGAGTTGCGCCGCGCGCAAGCCTCGCAGTCCCAATCAAATTCCTCATCGCAGGGCGGCACTCAGGCGACGGCCGATCAGCTGCGCGCGCTTCAGCGGATGGAGCAGGCTAGAAGACTCTTGGAGTCCGCGCAGCACGCGGGCGGTCAGCAAGGCGTCCAAGGTTTGCGACAGCGCGCCGAGGATGCGTTAAAGCGGCAAGAAGAAATATCACGCAGTGTGGACGATCTCGCCCGCAAGTCACAAAGCGGAGGCGCAAGCGAAGACAAGAAGCAACAGATCGCCGACCGCAAACAGGCTCTCGCGGATCAGGTGGCCGGGCTTGAGCGCGATTTGGATCAGGCGGCCCGCGGCATGGGTCAGGACCGGCAACAAGCAAGCGATAAGCTGCGTGAAGCCGCGGGCGCCATTCGTCAGAATCGTATTCCGGATCGCATCCGGCAGAACCAGGAGTTGATCGCCAACGGATGGTATGATCAGGCGCGTGAGCGCGAACGCATCATCAAAGGCAATCTCGAAGAAGTGCTCAAGGACGTCCAGGCTGCCGACGGAAGCGGCAGCAAGCGAGCGCAAGGCGAGAGCCTGGAAGACGCGCTCAACCGCGCGCGCGAGCTTGCGGACAATCTCGAGTCCTTGCGTCGAAGGATCGAATCCGGCGAGCAAGAGCAGAATCAAAACGGCGAGCAGCAGGGACAGCAAGGTCAGCAAGCAAATCAATCTGGACAGCAACAGGCTCAAAGTGGCTCCCAGAGCCAGTCTCAGGGCAGGCGAGGTCAGCAGCGGGGACAGCAGGCTCAGGGGCAGCAGAACCAACAAGGACAGCAATCCGGCGCGCAGTCAGGTCAGCAGAACCAGCAGGGCCAGCAATCGGGTTCGCAAGCGGGTCAGCAAGCGCGTGGTCAACGCTCTGGACAGCGCGGTCAGAATCAACAAGCCCGCGGTCAGCAGAACCAGTCCGGACAACAATCCGGGCAGCAACCCGGGCAACAGGGCCAACAAGCGGGACAGGAGCAGGGCCAGCAGGGGCAGCAACAAGGGCGAGGTCAGCAGCAGGGTCAGCAAGCCAACCAGTCCGGCGGGCGTCCGACCGACAGCGGTGCGTTTGATCCAGCGTCGATGGGCGGAGGTCCCCCGCGCAGCGCACAGCGACAGCTTGAGAGCGAGCTTCGACAACGGCTCGCCGACGCCGAAGAGTTGAAGCGTGCGCTCGGGCGCAACAGCGATCTCGCTCACGAATTGAATCGCGCGATGGATCAGTTGCGCCACATCAACCCGAACGCATTTGCGGATCCTTCGCAGCTTGCGTTGCTGAAGAACGACGTGATCGACCCGGTGCGTCAGATCGAGATAGAGCTTGCTCGGAGGCTTCAAGCAAAGCTCGGCAACAACGGCGCCGGCGCATTTGGCGATGGCGATGCTCCGGACCGCTATCGCAAGATGATCGAGGACTATTATCGGAGACTCTCGGCGCGCCAACCGGCGCAGCGACCGTGACGAATTGTTTAAGTAGACCTGTAGGCGGGCGGCCCTCTGTGAGGCTGTCTCAATACCACCCACGGCAGTGGGTGGATGATTCAGGCGCGGCCTACAGAGCAAGGGCAGTAGTGGTTGTTTGAGGAATACCACCCACGGCAGGGGTGGATCGTTCAAGCGCGGCCTGATGGGAGACTCGCCGAGAGACGAAGATTAGCGGCAGTCGTTTGTAGGCCGGATTTGAAACTTCCACCCCCTGCCGTGGGTGGGATTCGAACACAGTTTCCAAGGCGCCGCAGTAGGCTGGACTTGAAGCTTCCACCCACTGCCGTGGGTGGTATTGCGAGAGTTTTGAGACAGCCTCTCTGTGGCCGCGCATCACTCGGAGTACTCGAACACCCTCGGACGGGCGGCTACCGAGGACCGCCCGTACAGGCTTCATGAAGCTGGAGAGAGCAAGATTGCTCAATGACCGAGTCGAATCAAAAGTATTCACGTCGTTTTTGCCTTGTGTTGATCAAGCCGTCTCACTATGACGATGACGGCTATGTCATTCAGTGGTTTCGATCGGCTATTCCATCCAATTCGCTGGCGGTGTTGTATGGGCTCACCGTCGAGTGCGCTGCACAGAAAATTCTTGGCGATGATGTTGAATTCGAGATTCACGCCTTCGACGAAACCAACACACGCATACGTCCCGAGCGAATTGCTTCATTGATCGAAAGCGCCGGCGCCGGGATGGTGATGCTGGTCGGCGTTCAGTCCAATCAGTTTCCGCGAGCGTTGGACATCGCAGCTCCGCTGCGACGGCGCGGCATACCGGTCGCTCTTGGTGGGTTCCACGTCTCAGGCACGATCGCAATGCTCGCCGAGCACGATCCGGACGTGCACCGCGCGTTGGAGATGGGGGTTACTCTATTCGCGGGCGAAGTTGAAGGTCGTCTGGGTCAGGTATTGCGCGACGCATGGGTCGGAGAAATAAAGCCGCTTTACAACTTCATGAACGATCTGCCGCAACTTGAAGGCGCTGCGCTTCCCCGGTTGCCCGCAGAACGAGTCAAGCTCACTGCCGGCGCGACCACCAGTCTAGATGCCGGGCGCGGCTGCCCATATCAATGCTCGTTCTGCACAATCATCAACGTGCAGGGGCGCAAATCGCGGCGGCGCTCGCCGGATGACATCGAGCGCATCGTGCGCTTGAACATCGCTCAAGGTCTTCATTCATTTTTCATCACCGACGACAACTTCGCCCGCAACAAAGATTGGGAAGCGATTCTCGATCGACTGATCTACCTGCGAGAAGTTGAAAAGCTGAAGATGAGTTTCATCGTACAGGTCGACACGCTGTGTCACCGGCTTCCGAACTTCATTGAGAAGGCGGCGCGAGCAGGCGTGAAACGTGCGTTCATCGGACTTGAGAACATCAACCCCGACAGTCTCATCGGCGCGAAGAAGCGCCAGAATAAGATCACCGAGTATCGCAAGATGCTTTTGGAATGGAAGCGCGCGGGCGTAGTGACCTATTGCGGCTACATTCTCGGCTTTCCTGGCGACACCCCTGAATCGATTCTTCATGACATTCGAGTTATTCAAAGAGAGCTGCCGGTTGATCTTCTCGAATTCTTTTATCTCACTCCGTTGCCGGGATCCGAGGACCATCGCAATCTCCACGTCGCCGGAATACCGATGGACGCGGACTTGAACAAGTATGATCTCAATCACGCCGTGACCGGACACGCGCGAATGAGCAAAGAGGATTGGGAACAAGCTTACCGCGCAGCGTGGGAGACCTACTACACTCCGGAGCACGTCGAGACGATACTGAGACGTGCATTCGTCACCGGGACCAGTCCCGGCAAGGCCGTGTTGTTCATCACGTGGTTTAAAGGGTGCATCGGCATCGAGAAGATTCACCCACTTGAAGGCGGGTTCGTAAGGCTGAAGTTTCGACGTGATCGAAGGTCGGGTCTGCCGCTTGAATCCCCCTTGCTCTTTTACCCAAAGTACTTTGCGCAGACCTTATGGAACCAGATTCGATGGATTGCGCTGTACGTGCGGATTCGTCTGGTATATTTGAAAATCAAACGCGATCCGCGACGATTCGAGTACATGGATCTAGCGTTGGAGCCTGTGGCGGATGACGAGATCGAAACGAGGGAGCTTTTTCAGAGCGAGGTTGCGCAAGCTTATGTCGGCCACCTCCAGGAGCTAGAGAAAGTGCGTCGCGGAGAACCGGTAGTGTAGAGTGGCAGAAGCAACCACGGGGAGCACGGGCAGAATGATTGTCTTTTTCTTTCGGTTCCCCGTGTTCCCGGTGCTCCTCGTGGTTTTATCTCTGTGTCGTGTGAGGGAATTTATGAACACTGTGAAGCGTCTATGGAAACGCAGCCTGATCGCAGCACTTCTGGCCATATTCGTAATGAGCGCGACGGCCAGTCGCGTCGCTCAGGCGTCGCGCGATCATAAGGCGTTTGCCGCGCTGTCGGCCCGATTGTCCGAGCCTGGCGGCTATTTCGATTCTGATAATCTTATCTCCAACGAGACCTCCTATCTCCACGTGATCGGCAAGCTGCGCGAGCTCGGAGTCAGCGGTGGCGTTTACATTGGCGTAGGGCCGGACCAGAACTTCTCTTACATTGCAAGGATTCGCCCGCGGCTCGCGATCATGATCGACATCCGCCGTGACAACCTGCTTCAGCATCTGCTGTTCAAGGCGTTATTCGCACACTCGCGCAATCGCGTCGAGTACTTGTGCAACTTTTTCGGCAAACCGTTTCCAAAGACGAAGGGATGGGACACTCGAAACCTAAAGGAGCTGGTCGAATACATCGACGGCACGGCTTCTGATTCGAAGCTCTTCGACAAGACTTTAAAAGACGTGCGTCAGGAGATTCAGAAGTACGGGATGTCGCTGTCGCAGTCGGATCTCGAAACGATCGCCAAGATTCAGCGGGCGTTCTTCAGCGCGGGGCTCGACATTCGCTATTCGAGT
>DATFWM010000606.1:0-2957 GCA_035259295.1 Blastocatellia bacterium
CCTCTCTTACCAAGCGCAGGTGGAAGCGAAGGTAGGATTCGTGCGCGACGCGCTCGAAAGAATAGGGCACATCGACTGCCCAGACGAGATAGGAATCCGCTACGGCGAAGAGTTAGGTTATCGGGGCCGGGCCCAGATAAAGATCGACAAAAAGACTGGCCGCATCGGCTTCAACCGGGCAGGCTCGAACGCCGTGTGCGATATCGTAAGTTGCCCAATACTCCTGCCGGAGTTGAATGACGCGCTTCGGTCGCTTCGCGCGATTGCCAGCGAAGCGGACGTTGGGCACGTCGAAATGGCGGCTGGCGAATCTGCAGTCTCCTTTTCCCCAACCTTCGCTGGCTTACCGGCGGGAGCGCTCAGGCGAACCGTACGCGGCGCCATTTACAACTTCAGCCCTTCGACTTTCTTTCAAGCGAATCCGGGTTTGCTTGGTGAGTTGATCGATGAAGCTGTCGGCGGGGAGTCGGGCGAGCTTTCGGTTGATCTTTACGCCGGCGTTGGGCTGTTCACGATTCAGCTTGCGCGCCGATTCAATCGAGTGATTGGCGTTGAGTCTGATCGAGAGTCTGCGAGGTTCGCGTCGGAAAACCTGAGAGCAAACCGCATCACTAACGCTGAGTTTCACGTAAGCGACGTCGAAACCTGGCTCAAGCGATCACTCGACGAGGGCATAACTCATTCTCCAGATCTTGTCTTACTCGATCCGCCGCGTAGCGGCGCGTCGCCAGCGGTTCCCTTGATCGTGGCGCTCAAACCGGCACGAATCGTGTGTGTCTCCTGTGACCCAGCAACGCTGGCTCGCGATCTGCGGACGTTGATCGATCTGGGCTTTAGCGTTCGTGAACTGTCTGTGATCGATTTGTTTCCTCAAACCTATCATATCGAAACGGTCGCCCGGCTCGAGCGTAGCTAATGCTGCTCCCGTTGATTGCGCCCGGTGCCCGCCCGTTCTACACTGCGGTAGTTTCATCCCAGTCGAGGCTCCGTTGCTTTTACAAACGGACATTGCTTCCTAGGAGGTTGTCATGCCCAAAACACAAAGGCTTCTTTCGGGCTTGATGTTGTTGATACTCTGTTCGATTGCCACAGCTCAGACCGAGACTGCGAGGATCGGCAAGAGTTCCGAAGCGATTGTCACCGCATCAGCGTCACGCGACCGAGTGCGATTCGCCGCTCCATCTTCTGTCGTGCAAATTCGCCTTGAGGTTTATGACTCAGCCGGCAAGAAGCGGTTCGACAACGAGGTGCGCGGCGGGATCAAGCAAGTGCTGGGCGCGAACGACCCGTTCTGGGATGTCAATGTGGAAGCCGATGATACAAACGACGCCTTGGTCATCAAGGCAACAGGCGTTGGTTCAACGACCATCCGTTGGGTTGCGACGGTTCGCACGGTTGAAGTGCAGTTTTAGCCCTTTGTGCTTGAGACTTGCTCGCGCAAATATTACGGTAAAGCGCGAGAGCAGACTCCGAACGATATTCGCTTTCGAGACCTTCCTGGGGAGTCTGGCGGCTTCTCACATCCCGACGTGACGATAACGGCATTGCAAAAGCCACCCTCTGGTTATTACAATCCTGCGCTCATTCTCTAATCATATTGGAGCAACGATGGAACAACGAAAGCTCGACAACGTTACGCTTGAAGCTCTGCGCGGGCGCATCACCAGAATCTTACCTGCGCAAATCAAAGCATGCCTCGACGAGTTGACCGAAGAGCAACTCTGGTGGAGGCCGAACGAACACAGCAATTCTGTTGGCAATCTCGTTCTGCACCTGTCGGGCTCGATGCGACACTATCTCTCGCGCGGGGTCGGAGGGATCGACTACAAACGCGACCGGCCTGCCGAATTCGCCGAGCGCGGGCCGATGCCCAAAGAACAACTGCTCGCCATCGTCGACGAAACGATCAATCAAGCCGCTCAGATACTTGATTCGTTTGACACTCTCCGATTTCTCGACCCGAGCGATGAACCTAACTATGTGCCAACCATTTTCGATGTGATCTTCAACATCGCGATTCACCTCGCCACACACACCGGCCAGATCGTCTACATCACCAAGATGCTCAAGGAAGGCTCAGTCGACGAGCTTTGGATAAAAGCACACAGGGGAAATTGATGGCCAACGCCTTCGACGCCATCGTGATAGGCGCGGGTCACAACGGACTGGTGACTGCTGCGTATCTTGCACGTGCAGGCTTGAGCGTCCTCGTGCTCGAACGCCGCGAGGTGATCGGCGGCGCGTGCGTGACCGAAGAAGTTTGGCCCGGCTACAAAGTCTCCACGCTCTCGTATCTGTGCAGCCTGCTTCAACCGAAGATCATTCGCGAGCTTGAGCTTGAACGCTTCGGTTATCATCTTTATCCAAAAGACCCGGCATTCTTCACCGCCTTTCCTGACGGTCGACACCTTTTCTTCTGGCAAGACATGGCTGCAACACAGAAAGAGCTGGCGAAGTTTTCCAAGCGCGACGCGGAAACTTATCCGAACTACGAGCGCCAGCTCGCAAGACTTGGCGAATGGGTTGAAGGATTATTGCTGACCACTCCGCCAAACATCATTAGCCGAAAGCTGAGAGATTACATCGAGCTTGGCAAGCTGGGACTTGAGTCGCTGCGGTTTCGTGATCCTGACATCGTTCACCTGGTGAAGATCATGACTCAAAGCGTAAGAGCTTATCTGGACGAACGCTTCGAGTCTGAGGAAATCAAGGCTACGCTTGCAACCGACGGTGTGATCGGTACGAACGGCGGGCCTTCGACACCGGGCACCGCTTACATAATGCTTCACCACGTGATGGGCGGCGCGACCGGCATTCGCGGATTGTGGGGATTCGTGCGCGGGGGCATGGGCGCCATCAGCGAAGCTATCGCAGGCTCGGCTCGCTCTCGCGGCGGCGAGATCAGGACCGGCGCCGCGGTTGCTCGCGTGCTCGTGGGCAACGGGCACGCTTACGGC
>DATFWM010000607.1:0-2431 GCA_035259295.1 Blastocatellia bacterium
GATGCCCGCCGCGCGAAGCGCTGCGCTATTGGCCAGGCACATATGGCCGTCGAGTCGGTTGACAGCGACGGGGTTGTTCGGCGTAAAAGGATCGATCAGCTCCTTGGCGGGAAGCTGACCGCCGGGCCAGCGCTCGTGATCCCAGTCGCCGCCCGTTATCCAACGACCAGAGGGAAGCTTCGCGGCGTGGTCCTTGATCCTTCTAGCGAACTCCTCGGGGGTCGCCGCGTCGCGCAGATCGACTGAGAGCAGATGAAACCCGCCTTCGATGAAGTGCGTGTGATCGTCGATGAAACCGGGCAACGCAAGCTTGCCTCGAAGGTCTATTATGCGAGTCTTGGAATCCGTGAGCTTCTTTACATCATCGTTTGAGCCGACGGCTAGGATCCGCTCGCCTCGTGAGGCGACGGCTTCGGCCCACGGTTGCGCTTTATTGCCGGTCCATACGCGACCGTTGATAAGAACTAGATCGGCGGCAGGTGTAGTATGCGAGAAGTCGTCGGCAATCATTCCGGACACAAACGGAATGATATCCGGCTGCTTGCTGTTCTCAAAGCCGATGAAGATTAGCGCGAGACAAAGCAGCCTTCGGACAATCATTTGCCACCACGGACTGACTTCTGGCTTTTCCAAAGCGTCTCTGAAGCCTTTGACAACTGTTCGCGGCTTTGAGCTCCTTCAATCATGATCACGTCCTTGCCGCGCAACTCGATTGAAGCAGTCCCTTCGTTTGTTTCATAAACGTGAGCCCGGGCGGTCGTCTCAATCGGTTTGGTGAGCTTATAACGCCTCTCGGTTCGCTGGCAATAAGCATTAAAGAACTCTCTTGCGTCATTCTCAGTGTCCCAGGTCGTGTACTGAGCAAGGAACACATCACCTGTAGTTTTGTTCTCATAGAGTGCATAGCGATCGCCTCCCCAGCCTTCGGCGGCGACACGCGCAATACGCTTCGGGATGTACTCCGACAACGCGACCAGATAACCGAACTCTCCGTTTACATCCGCGTCGGCTTTCTTCCAGTCAGGACCGAGCACCCCGCCAAGATCAACTAGGTCGATCTTCACTGGATTGTCCCCTGCGAGGAACCGCTCAGGGTGCATGATCTGTTCGCTCGACGCGGGCAGCGTCAGATAGCTCGCGTCCAACGCTTGCCACGAACGGTTCTTCAACACCGCGCCCACGAAGCCGGCGCCGTAAAGGTAGGGAAACTGTAAGTTCTCTTTCAGAACCTTTGGAGCGCTTGCCAGCACGGGATACAGCTTCGAGTCGCTGTCGCTTTCCTGATCGATCATGCTTTCGGTGAGCGAGCCGAGCTTGGTGATGTCCAGCTTCATCCCTTGCTGTTCAAAGTCATACTCGATCATGACCAGCGTCGCTTCGCCTTCAACCAACGCGTGAGCCGCAAGCTCGGCGTCCGAGTCGCCTTTGGGCCATCGCTCGAAGCGGCGAAGGTTGAAGTGCTGATCTTGAAGCGCGTGCACCAGCTCGTGTGCGATCACGCGCTTCTGTTCGGAGATGGGCAGCCACGCAGCCAGATAGAACTCTTTGGTCTTGGGCTCGTAAAATCCCGCGACTTGTTCTCGCAGGAGTTTCACCACATAATCGCGCAACTGAAAATTCTTGGCGATCAGACCGAGCTTGATTAATGTTTTCTGACTCGCTTCGAACTCTTCGGGGGGCGTGTTTTCGTCAAGGTCCCTTATCACGGACTGCTCGATTTCGTCCTTGGTCTTGAACGAGCTCTTAACGTTTTGTTTGATGTCGAGCGCGCGGAGCCGGCTGACGACCTTTAGGATTTCTTCAGTCGAGCTCAGCGCCGCGGAATCGGGTTTAGCAATTGATGCTGGAGCTTGCCGCGCTCCGCTGACAGAGGCTGTCAACAGCGCCAACGCCAGCAACAGCGCGACCCAGGCAGTGAACTTCTTATGCATTTGATACCTTTCGTTTAAATAAGAATGGCTTTGGTGATTGTCTTATGACCAGCTAGGATTTGTCAATTTTTGCCTCGTTAACGCTTTCCCAATTTGGATCGTCTCAGATGCCGGGTTATAATCACCTCCGTTATCAACTCAATTCTTGGGGTGAATGGGATGCAATCTTTAGTCGGAATAATCATGGGCTCGAAGTCTGACTGGGAGACAATGTCGCACGCGGCCCAGACTCTGGAAACTCTCGGCGTTCCATTCGAAGTGCGCGTATTGTCGGCACATCGCACGCCGGATCAACTTTTCGAGTATGTTGAATCCGCGGAAGGACGAGGGCTTGAAGTGATCATCGCTGCGGCAGGCGGCGCTGCGCACCTGGCGGGCGTAGCGGCTGCTAAGACTCTCCTGCCTGTGCTCGGGGTGCCGATGGAGTCAAAGTCACTCAAAGGTCTGGACTCGCTGCTGTCGATGGTCCAGATGCCTGCCGGAATTCCGGTTGGCACGCT
>DATFWM010000608.1:0-4699 GCA_035259295.1 Blastocatellia bacterium
CACCTGGCTCGATCGACCGCGGAACCTCGGACGCTTGATCAGATATTGGATTGAAGACATCGACGTTTCCGGCGCGAGCTTCTGGACGGGTCCGATATCGGCAGACCGCGCCGTTCGGAAAGCGCCCGCTAATCGGACATCGGCGCTCGTTTCGCAGATTGGTCTGGCGCGGCAATTGTCACCAGCGCAAACATCGGCGCCGCTCGAGCGCAATGCTGCTCCAGGCGCTGTCACGGACTCTTCGGTCGAGATGCAGTCGCGTCTGGCGAGGTTGCGCGCGATCAAGCTCGGCGTTAAGCGGGAGGGATGGTACCGAGTCGGGCAGCCAGACCTTATCGCGGCCGGTCTTGACCCTTCGGTCGATCCGCAAAACCTCCAGATGTATGTTGACGGCCGGCAGATACCGATCCGCGTACAAGGCGAACAAGACAGAAGCTTCGACGCTAATGATTCGGTAGAGTTTTATGGCGTGGGCCTCGACAGCGCGTCGACCGACGAGCGTATCTACTGGCTGATTTCTGGTTCGGAGCCGGGTATCCGAATCAAGAAGAAGAAAAGACATGGAAGCGCGGCTCCCGACTCGGCGTTTCAATCCACTGTCGAACGAAAAGACCGAACGATCTACGTCTCGTCGATCAGGAATGGAGACGTTGAAAACTTCTTCGGACCGATTCTGACAAGCACGCCTGTAAGCCAGGCCATAAGACTCAGCAATGTAGCCGCTGCAACTCGCGCAACGGCGGCGTTGGAGATTGCCATTCAGGGATTGACGACAACTTCGCATGAAGTAGCCGTGCGGCTGAATGGCAGACACATTGGAGACCTGCAGTTCAGTGGTCAGACGCACGCCACGACAACGATTTCCGTATCTCAATCGCTTTTGACAAATGGCGACAACGATATTCAACTGGTTGCGACAGGAGGGCCGTCTGACATTTCTCTGGTGGACTCAGTCCGCGTCACCTACTGGCACGCGTACATCGCCGATGCGAACTCGTTAATATTTACGGCCAGCGGTGGTCAGACCATAAGGGTCGAGGGATTCTCGTCGCCCGACATAGAAGTGATGGATATCACAGACACTGAAGGCGTGCGGGAACTCGTGGGAGTGGTTCGAAAATCCGAGGCGGGTTCGAGCGTCACCGCGTCGGTTCCAGGGTCGGGCACACGCCTGTTGTTTGCGGTTGCGCGCGATCAGGCGATGAAACCACTTATCGAGACCAACATCCCCTCTGACCTCCGAACGAACACGAAGTCGGCCGGCATGCTGATCATCACTCGAGCCGAGTTCGCAAAAGGCATCGAGCCGCTGCGAGCTCAGCGCGAGAACCAAGGGCTGAAAGTCGAAGTTGTGGATGTAGAGGACATTTATGATGAGTTCAGCTTTGGGATGAAACAGCCGTCTGCGATCCGAGAGTTCCTGACCTATGCTCGCACGAACTGGAAGGACCCGCCACGCTTTGCTCTCCTTGTCGGCGATTCCAGCATCGACCCCAGGAACTATCTCGGATATGGGGATAGGGACCTTGTTCCGACCAGGCTGATCGATACAGCCAACATGGAGACTGCTTCCGACGATTGGTTTATCGAGGAACTCGACGGTCCGGCGGACGAATTGTCCATCGGAAGACTGCCGGCACGGACAGCGCAGGAAGCGGGCGATATGGTGACTAAGATCGTCCGGTACGAGAGCGCTGCGCCGTCCGAGTCACTGCTCCTCGCGTTTGACAGCAATGACGGGTTTGATTTTGCGGCTCTTGGAGATGCATTGACGGGACTGGTGCCCTCTGACTTTGAGGTGCAACAGTTTCAGCGGGTCGCCGATGACCCAGGCGCTAAAGCAGCGCTGATTGCCGAGCTCAATCGCGGAGCCAAGGTCGTGAATTACTACGGCCACGGCAGCGTACAGGTCTGGAGAGCAGACTTCCTGACCGACGAAGATGCTCTCGCGCTACAGAACCGAAGCAACCTGTCGCTGTTCGTTTTGATGACCTGTCTTAACGGCTATTTCGCCGATCCTGCGCTCGACTGTCTCGCTGAGTCGTTGATGAAGGGAGGAGGTGGCGGGATTGCGGTATGGGCCTCGTCAGCGATGTGCGATCCGCTCGCACAGAAGGAACTGAACGAGGCGTTCTATCGAGAGCTGTTTGGAAGCGGCGATGTGCGTCTGGGAGACGCTGTGCGAAAGGCGAAGGCGACGATCACCGATCGGGACGTCAGAAATACCTGGATCTTCTTCGGCGATCCATCGATGAAACTGAAGTAGCCACGCAGTTGGTGCGCGCTGTCTCAGCGAAACTTCCTGGACTGCGGCCTTTTTGTTGGTATTCCGGCAGCCCGCAGTTGTTTTCGAAGACTCTCGCGTCCGACTTTGTAGTGGTGGCGTTTGAGCACGTCGTAGAGCTGAGCATCGTTGAGGTCCGAATAGGTTTCCCGCGCCAGACGAATTATCTCATCCCATGTTTGACGCGGGATCTTGTTGGGCGGCTCTCTTCCAATATTTCCATGCTCAAACGTGCGACCCTTATCGCTTCGGGCCGCAGCGAGCATTCTATAGACTTGCCTTACACTCTTTTTGAGTAGGCTCGCAGCGGCGGCGACGTCGAGGCATCCCTCCAGAACCGCCGCGATCACCCTGGCCGGCGATGCTTCGTCCGGGCTCGAAGGCGCACCGAGTCTCGGAACTGACATTTTCGCTTGGGTAAATCTTGAAAAGAAAACTGTTGCATTCAACAACGCGCTTTGTATACTACAGCCGTCTCGCCTCACTGAGACCTCTGCTACGGGGATGAACTTCAGTATTTCGGCAGAGAGCCCTCGCAAGAAAAAATAAATAACAGATAGTTACGGCAGTAGTGTTCTGCTTAGCGTGTTGTCGTGTAAACGTAATCTAAACCCGCCTCTTGCCTGAAGGAAACTTTTCGTTGACCAAGGGGGTTCGGATTATGCAAGGAGTCTGTCGTCTCGGTTACCGTCGCCCTGCTGTTGTAGTTGTTCTATGCGTGTCGGTTATTACCGCTACAGTATGGAACTCTGCAATGGCAACACCGCCCACCGGCGAGCCTCGTTCACTCGGGCTCACGATAGCGCCCCTCACAACGATCTTTGCTGTCAGCACTTCTCCGCAGAGCGTCACAGGAGGCAAGGTCGCGATGGGAGAAGTGGTATTGAGCGCACCAGCACCCTCCGGAGGCGCGGTAGTCAACCTTTCGAGCAACACCCCGTTCGCGACCGTTCCCAAAAGCGTTCGTGTCTACGCGCGGGAGTCTTCCGCTACATTCAGCATTAAAACGAAGCAAGTCATCTCTACCATCTCGGCGACCATTTCGGCGACTTACGGTTCGACTATCAACACGATTCTGACGATCATAGCCAAGGGATCCGCCTTGTCATCTGTCACGCTCAACCCTACAAGCGTAAGCGGGGGGACTTCATCTCAAGGAACCGTGAGCCTGACCAGCAGTGCACCGACCGGAGGCGTTGTCGTAGCGCTCGGCAGCGATAAACCGTCGGTGGCAACTCCGCCGCCGACTGTTACCGTACCGGCCGGATCGAATAGCGCTACGTTTACGATTAACACGACGGTGGTCGGTTCTGATACTTCTGCGATGATCTCCGCCACTTACGGAGGCGCTACAAGCGGATCCAGTCTCACAGTCCAGTCACCGCCGGGTGGCGCTCAGTTCTACGCGGCGCCTAACGGGAGCGCGAGCGGAAATGGAAGCCTGAGCAGCCCCTGGGATTTGCAGACCGCGTTGAACCAACCAGCGGCGGTGCAACCTGGTGCCACAATCAATATGCGCGGAGGAACCTACACGGGAAGATTTGTCAGTAATTTGACGGGGAGCGCGGCGAGCCCAATCACCGTCAGATCGTATTCCGGCGAATGGGCAAGAATCGAAGGATACGCTACGTCGACTCTAAACGGTGCCATCAGCGCCACGGCATCGAGCCTTGTCCTCGTCGACGGTTCAAAGTTTGGCGAGAACCAGGAGGTGTTGATCGACATGGAAGTGATCCTTTTGTATGTCAAAACAGGCGCGAACACATTTACGATACTGCGCGGTCGATCCGGAGGAACGGCCGCAGGCACACACTCATCAGCAGCAACAGTCGTCGGCGTGTCGAACATCGTCACCGTGAACGGCAGCTATACCAATTACCGGGACTTCGAGGTAACGAGCACTTATCCGGTGAGAGCATATGCCGACCTGACGCTCGATCCTTCACACGTAAGAGGCGAAGGCGTTGCCGTTTTTGGGCCCAATACGAAGCTGATTAATCTGATCATCCATGATGCAGAGGATGGAATCGGTTTTTGGGATTCGGCGACCGACTCTGAGATAAGTGGCTGTATCGTTTACAACAATGGAGTAGTGATGCCCGATCGCAGCCACGGACATGGCGTTTACATTCAGAACCAGACGGGCGCCAAGCTGATCAAAGATGTCATCTCAGTAAACAACTTTACCACCGGAATGAAGGCTTTCGGAGTGAATGGCTTTGCCGAGAACATTCGATTCGACGGAAATATGAGTTTTAACAACGGTTCCACTTCGACGTTCGCCGGCAATTCCGCGGGCTATGATGCCGCGCACAGGTTCAGCAATCTGCTGGTTGCCACGCGGAACAACCCGATGCATAACATCACGATTACCAACAACTATCTCTACAGTCCCTCGGGTACCGTGCCCGAATT
>DATFWM010000609.1:0-2880 GCA_035259295.1 Blastocatellia bacterium
GAGAAAGAAGCTCGGATAAGAAAGGTACTTCCTGCGCGATTGCCGCCATCTGCGTGAGTGCGACGACGGCCGCGAGCAAAAATCCAGTGAGACCCTTTTTCATTGCAAGACGATCCTCACCCGTCGGTTTCCGATGCAGTCTAGCATAGCCCGAAAAAGGCGCAACCAAATTTCTGTGCGTCGCGTGGGTCTCGGAGATTATTTGCTCAATACTTTCACGAGAAACTTTCCTGTGTGTGACTGCGGGCATTCGGCAATAACCGGAGGCGGACCAACTGCCACGAGGTGACCGCCTTCGTCGCCGCCTTCCGGGCCAAGATCGATGATCCAATCTGCGCTTTTTATTACATCCAAATTGTGCTCGATGATGATGATTGACCCGCCAGCATCGATGAGCTGCCTGAATGCTGCCAACAGCTTGTTGATGTCGTCGAAGTGAAGCCCAGTAGTTGGCTCGTCAAAGATGTACAGCGTCCGCTCGCTGGTTCGCCTCGACAAGTAAGACGCCAGCTTCACTCGTTGCGCTTCCCCGCCTGACAACGTCGTCGCCGATTGCCCAAGCCTCAGGTAGCCCAGCCCCACGTCATCCAACACGCGCAGCTTCGAGGCGATCCGGTTCACGTTCGCAAAGAACAGCAGCGCTTCGCGCACGGTCATATTCAACACGTCGTGAATCGAACGGCCTTTGTACTTGACCTCGAGCAGCGACGGTTTGAAGCGCATACCTTTGCACTCTTCGCACACAAGCTCGACGTCAGCGAGGAATTGCATCTCCTTTATTTCGACGCCGTTACCTTCGCATCGTTCGCAACGCCCGCCCGGCACGTTGAAGCTGAAGTGTGACGAGTCGAAGCCGCGCGCTTGAGCTTCACGCGTTGAAGCGAAGAGATCGCGGATCGCGTCGTAGACCTTGATGTAAGTCACGGGGTTCGACCGCGGCGTGCGGCCTATCGGAGATTGATCGACCAAAACGACGTCATCCAAGAACTGCGCGCCGTCGATTTTGCGAAACGAGCCGACCGGTCCCGTCCACTCGCCTCGCTGCTTCTTGATTCCGGCATAGACGATGTCATGCACAAGCGTCGACTTGCCGGAGCCGGACACGCCTGTAATGCAAACCATCATCCCGAGCGGAAAGTCTACGTCGATGCTCTTTAGATTGTGCTCGCTCGCGCTGCGGACCTCGAGCGCTCGCGAAGCGAGCAAGCGGCGGCTCTTTGGCGGCTTGATCTCGAGATCGCCTCGCATGTATTTTGCGGTGAGCGATTGACCTTTCTTAATAAGCTCGTCCGCTGAGCCCTGAAACACGACTTCGCCGCCCAGCTCGCCAGCGCCGGGTCCGATGTCGATCAGCTTATCCGACGAAAGCATCATCTCGGGCTCGTGCTCGACTACCAGCACTGTGTTACCAATATCTCGCAAGTTCTTGAGAATGCGAATGAGCTTGGCGTTGTCGCGCGGGTGCAATCCGATCGAAGGCTCATCCAGCACATACAGTGCGCCAACCAGCGAGGCGCCGAGGTTAGTGGCGAGCTGTATGCGCTGAGCTTCTCCGCCCGACAATGTTGACCCCAGACGGTCAAGCGTCAAGTACTGAAGCCCGACGTCGATAAGAAACTTCAGCCGACTGCGAATCTCGTGAAGCAGCCGCCCGGCGATTTCCATTTCCGTTGGGGAGAGCGAAAGCGCGTTGAAGAACTCCGCCGCCTCGCTCGCACTCATCGCGCAGACTTCGGGCAAAGTTTTCCAGCCGATTTGAACGAGTCGCGCCTCGAGTCTCAGCCGAGAGCCGCCGCAGTCGGGACACAACGTGTAGCCGCGATACTTCGACAGAAACACACGCACGTGAAGCTTGTATTTCTTGGTGTCGAGCCAATCGAAGAACCCCATGACTCCGTCGAAGCCGTTGCGCCCTTGCACGATTGTCTTTTGTTGTTCTCGGGTCAACTGTCGAAAAGGGACCGTCGTCGGAATGCCGGATTGCTTACAAAAACGCAGCAGCTCTTTTTGCGCCCACTCGTATTGAGGTTTCATCCAGGGCTCGATCGCGCCTTGCGCGAGGCTCAGCTCGCGATTCGGGATCACCAGATTGATGTCCAGACCGATTGTGTTTCCGAATCCCTGGCAAGTAGGGCACGCGCCAAACGGGTTGTTGAAACTGAACAGACGTGGCTCGGGCGCGGCGTACTTGATCTGGCAACGCTTGCACTCGAAGCCCTCTGAAAACTGAAACCGCAAACGTGGCTCGTCGGCTGTCTCGATCGTCGCTTGCCCGTGACCTTCCCGATAGCAGACTTCCAGCGAGTCGACCACTCGCGACTTTACGTCGGGCCTGACGATCAACCGATCCACCAATACAAACGTGTTGTCGAAGTTATTACCGGTGTAACTGTCCGGCGTAGCGAGCTCGATAGTGAGACCCTCCTTGTAGAGCCGCGTGAAGCCTCGCTGCATCAGGCTCATCAGATGCGCGTCGATGCGTGTACGCTCGCCGGCCGCGGACTTGCGAGTACTCCGCTTTCTTTGTTTACCGCTTCCGTTCGAGTCGGTCGCGCTGTCTTCCATGCCTGCCGAAGCAGGGAACAGAACATAGAATCGCGTTCCTACTGTAAGCTTCAATACTTCATCGGCTGCTGACTCGGGACTATCGCGCTTAACCTCCAAGCTGCAGTTCGCGCAGAGTGTTTTGCCGACGCGGGCGAACAGCAGCCTCAAGTAATCATATATCTCGGTCTGAGTCGCGACTGTCGAGCGCGGATTTCTAGTGGCGTTCTTCTGACGGATCGAGATCGCCGGACAGATGCCGATGACCTCGTCCACATCAGGCTTGTCCATCCGTTCGAGAAACTGGCGAGCGTAGGCAGAAAGGCTCTCAACGTA
>DATFWM010000610.1:0-3741 GCA_035259295.1 Blastocatellia bacterium
GTTGAGGAAGGCGTTCGATAGTGAATGGAAAGGGGCGAGCATGTTGCAGCTTGCGGGAGAACGTATCTATTCGATCGAATCGGTGCATGAATTGTCGGAGAAGTTTCGAAACGCCAAGGTGGTATTGGCCGAGTTCTCTGCTCCAGACGCTAACAAACTCCGGCTCGTTGTCAGCGTAAAACGCGTGCGCCAGGTCATCCAAAGCGATCCCGTCATTTTTCACGAGAAGGCGAGGTCGGTGCTCGTTTTCCCAGGGAAGCTACGGCTAGCAGTGCGGGAGACGCCAGAGGAGGCGCGCCAGAAGTTGAGTGCTGAAAAGAAAGTTGCTTGATAGGAGTAAAATAAGCGGTGTTCTTTCACAGGTCAGCATGCGCGAGCAGCCGATCTTGCCTATCCTCCGGCGCGCGTAGATCGATCACCGCCGTCGAGGCCAGCACCATTCCCATCCTTTGCTTAGGAGGAGGTTGTTTGTCGCTGAGAAATACTGCGGGTGCCCTTCATTGTTGCAGGCGGTGGTGGATATAAGAAAAAGCTTCACCGTTTATGACGCGCAGAATCGCTGTCACATCAAAGAAGGTAAGGGCTGAATTTCTTGTGCCCGATCCATCCCAAAATCCAAAAGATCAGGTTCTCAAACTCTACGAAACGGTTGAAGTCGCTCTCTGAGCAGTTCGCGGAAAGTGGTCGGCGTTTCAATTCGCTGCGTCAGGTCGCGATTTCTCCGCGCGGACCCGAAGACGTTTGCCAGGGATGGTGGAGGTGAGGCTTGAGCGGGCGACGCCGATCCTTGTCTTCCATTCGTATCATCTAATCGGCCTGCGGCGCTCGCGTTCGGCCAGAGCTGCGAATAGGTGAAGCAAGAACGGGTCGGTAAGGCTGAAGGGCAAGTTGGCGCCGGCGACGGATTTCCTAAATCAGAAGCCAACTCCAATTGTCGGCCCGCCGCCGCCAGTGCTGTGCCCACCACCGGAATACGAGGAAGCTTGCTCGATTACACGGGGGTGCGCTGCAGGCCGCTCACGCTTTGCCTGCTGGGGGGGCGAAGGCTCGGCATCACGGTTCCGTCGCGACAACTGGGGCTTGCTCTTCTGGCTCGGCTTTTCCTCATCCTTCTGATGCGCGGCACGGGTGTGCGCCGCGGGCTCTTCCTCATCCTTCTGATGCGCGGCACGGGGGGGCTTTTCGGCAGCTATGCAGTGCTCACCGTCGGCGACTCTTCCCTTCGGGCAAACGAGCGGGCACACCCTGGTCGACTGCGTCTTGAGCTCAGAAATAAAAGCGTCGCTGATATCCACGCTTTTGGCCGGTTGGCCTCGTTCACTCTCGTAGTGCTGTACAGCAGACGTTGTCGCAGAACTTAACGCACCATCCGCATTGCCAGAAAAACAACCTAGCCGACTTAATTCCTGCTGTGCCAAGCGAATCTGGGCCGGCGTGTTGACGTCCGGAAGAGCGTTAGCTTGGTCGAGAGCCGTGGTGACGAGCGGGCGTAACCGCTCGCAAGTGAGACTCTGCTGTAGCTGCCTGAGATCATCTCGAGCTTTGCTGCCCTGAGTTCTAAGGACGTCAATGCGATCCTGTTCATTTTTGCAGGCGGCTTCTTGCCGGACCTGCGCCGCGCGCTCGGCGTCCAGCCGCGCGTGCTCGGCTGCCTGCGCAGCTTGCTGTGCAGCCGCGAGAGCAGCAGCCTGCTGTTCGGCCTGTTTTTTCGCCTCTGCTTCGGCCTGCCGCTTGGCGCGCTCGGCCGCCAGCCGTGCCTGTTCGGCGGCGGCCTGCTGTTCGGCCTGATTTTTCGCCGCCTTTGCTTCGGCTTGTTGCTTGGCGGCCTCTGCCTCGGCCTGTTTTCTTGCGGCCTCTGCCTCGGCTTGTTTCCTCGCGGCTTCTGCCTCGGCCTGTTTTCTTGCGGCGTCTGCCTCGGCTTGTTTCCTCGCGGCTTCTGCCTCGGCCAGTTTTCTTGCTGCCTCTGCCTCAGCTTGTTTCCTTGCGGCTTCTGCCTCGGCCGCCCGCTTAGCGAACGCCGCCTGGCGCGCTTCTTCTTCCCGTGTCCGGGCAGCTTGGCGTTCAGCGTCCAGTCGCGCCTGTTCGGCGGCCCGGGCCGCCCGTTGTGCAGCGGCGAGTGCTGCTTCCTGTTCCGCCTTTTGCCGTGCAGCCTCGTCGGCCTGTCGCTTGGCTTCCCGCTGGTGGGCTTCACGATCAGCCTGGGCTTTTGCTGCTTTTTCTTGGCCCGTACGGTCCAACGTGTCCAATTGGTCCCGCACGATTGCGATCTGCTGGCGAGCGAGATCGGCATAAAAACCTGTGGGGTGCTGATTCAGGAAAACTTGCCACGCCCCCTTGGTGCCGATCTTTTCGACCAGGGTGTAGTCGCTCTTTTCTCCCGCCAAATCGGTTGCCGCGACGGGCTGGCTTGGTGCGGGCACGAGCGCGATATTGCCGCCACCGAGCGAGCCATAAACAAACGGTTCTTGTTTATCGCCCGTTTTCTTCAACACCTCGTCGCGCACCCGTCCGAACGCCAAGCGGATGTCGAGTCCCGGTACGAACAGATTGTCTATCAACGCAGCCGCGAAAGGACTGTGATCGCCACCACCATCTTGGGCGGTTGTGCCGGGCTTGGCGGCGTAGGCAATCAGGGTGTCGATGCTATTCGGTCCAACTGCGCCCAGACCGGAGAAAGACGCCATGCGGTCCGCCTTCATTATCCGCGCAAACGAATTGTCACGGGAAGCGTCGAGAATAATGACCCACAATCGCTTAGCCCTGTCAACGGCTTCGACGAACCGATCGAGCGTAATGGTTTCGTCATTGGCGTCGCGATCGCTCGCGAGCTTGGCGTCTATTGGAATGAGATAATTCGTGCCATGGATATTAAGCCCGTGCCCCGCATAGTAGATGACGGCGATGTCGGCATCCGTCACCGTATCTTTGAACTTTCGGATCGCACTCTTGAAGTCCAAATTGCCAACGTTGAAGGCAGTAGTGACGACTTCGTACCCGGCCTTCTGGAACATATCCGCGATCCCCCGAGCATCCCTCTCCGGGTTAGATAGTGTTGAAGCGTTTTGGTAAGCGGAATTGCCGATGATGAGGGCGACGCGACGCTCGGCACAGGCCCGGTCAACCCAGATGGGGGTGCAAAGCAGCCCCAAGGCCAACACGATCACCGAGAGAACGGATCTGCTCATCGGTTTTCCCTCAACCCGCCCAGATCGAAATCCGGCGGCTGAGGCGAAGTCCCTACTCATTAGCACCGGGCTATCGGGACAATCGCCGGAGAGGACATATTGTGGTTCTTCACCTTTCCCATACGCTGTTCACGAACCAAGTGAGACCAGCGATGACCAACGAGGAAAGCATTCGACTGGCGATAACGGCCATGTTCGTTCTCCTCTAAAAAGAGGCAACAAACCCTACATTAAATTAGCTGTAGATAGTTGCCACGGCTGTTACCCAGGTAACAGCCAAAACAGCTCGATTCCGCCGTCGGTATTCTGAAGTTTTTTAGTGAGAACACAACGATCATAGGCCGTTCAAGGACTCCTACGGGGGAGTCAAAAGCGATTGATGACGCTGCCCATTATCGTTATCTTTTCAACCATGGATGGACGCTGACCAAGCGTGCGAAATACTGCGCATGATCATGAGATTCAGACGCTGTACGAGTTGTATACTTCCGACGTTGCTCTTGCTCGGGGTCTGGGTTGTGCCAGCATCGGCTACCGACCTGCAGCTCGCGCCGCC